>JALEJO010000086.1 GCA_022769365.1 Oscillospiraceae bacterium
TTCAAAGCTTCAAGAAGTGCATCAACTTTGTCTGTCTTTTCCCAGGCAACGCCGAGTTCTTCTCTGCCCATATGACCATAAGCTGCAAGCTGTCTGTACTGAGGCTTTCTAAGGTCAAGCATTTTGATTATGCTGTCAGGCTGAAGAGGGAATACCTTTTCAACTGCCTTTGCAAGTTCAGCATCTGCAACTTTACCTGTACCGAATGTATCAACAAAAATTGAAACAGGATTTGCAACACCAATTGCATAAGCAATCTGAACTTCGCACTTATCAGCAAGGCCGGCTGCAACAATATTCTTTGCGATATATCTGCACGCATAAGCGGCACTTCTGTCAACTTTCGTCGGGTCTTTACCACTGAAAGCTCCGCCGCCGTGTCTTGAATAACCACCGTATGTGTCAACGATTATTTTTCTTCCTGTTAAACCGCTGTCGCCCTGAGGACCGCCAACAACAAATCTTCCTGTTGGATTGATAAAATATTTTGTGTTTTCATCGAGCCATTTTTCAGGAATAGCTTCATTTATAACATACTTTCTGATATCACGTCTTATCTGTTCAAGTGAAATATCAGGAGCGTGCTGTGTTGAAACAACAACAGTATCAACTCTTAAAGGAGTTCCGTCTTCTGAATATTCAACAGTAACCTGTGCTTTTCCGTCAGGTCTTAAATAGCGAAGAGTTCCGTTTTTACGAACTTCTGCAAGTTTTCTTGTAAGTTTATGTGCAAGTGAAATAGGAAGAGGCATCTTTTCCTTTGTTTCGTTGCAGGCAAAGCCGAACATCATACCCTGATCGCCTGCACCTGTCTGTGCTTCTTCGCCGTCTTTTGTTTCGTATGATTTATCAACACCCATTGCTATATCAGATGACTGAGCATCAATTTCAGTTAAAACTGAGCATGTGTGACCGTCAAAGCCATACTTTGCTCTGTCGTAACCAATATCAACAATAACTTTTCTTGCAATTTTCTGAATATCAACGTTTGCTTTAGTTGAAATTTCACCCATACAGAAAACAAATCCTGTTGTGCAGACAGTTTCACACGCAACTCTTCCGTAAGGATCCTGTCTTAAAATTTCATCAAGGACTGCATCTGAAATCTGGTCACAGATTTTGTCAGGATGTCCTTCTGTAACAGATTCTGAAGTGAATAAATAATTTGCCATTTAAATTTTCCTTTCGATAAATAGATATAAAAAAAAGATACTCGTCAATCCGAATATCAGAGAGGCTATTATTAAAATTTCCTCATCTTTCGGATAAAACTTCCGCAGGATTTAGCACCATAGTTTAAAACCGGTTGCCGGGCTTCAAAGGACCTGTTTCCTCCGCCACTCTTGATAAGGTTATAAAGCAAGTAAAAGCAAGCTTTATTTTCAACGATATATATTATACTACAAAAAAACTCATTTGTCAATAGGTAAATTATAGTTAATTTATAGGAATTGTATGAATAAAATATATTATTTAATTAGGAATTAGGAGTTAGGAATGAGGAATTAAGGTGTCAGCTGTCGCTGACGGATTTTAAACCTCTCCGTCAAGGCTTCGCCTTGCCACCTCTCCTTAAAAGGAGAGTTTTTAGATAAGTCGCCGAAAGGCGACACCTTAGTTCCTAATTATAAAGGAATACATGAAGAAAAATCGCCCCTGGCAGGGGCTTTTACCAAAAAATTACTTACACACGTTTAGTATATTGGGGTGACTTGGTTGCAGCGACACGCTGCTTCCTCACTCCTCATTGTAAGAGTGTTTTCAAAAATTTTACATAAAAAACTATTGCAAATTATTATAAATTATGTTATAATGAATGCATACAGGTTTATTTTTTTAATAATCTGTCATATAATATATTGTAAATACGGAATCGGAGGTAAAAAATGTTTCAAAATTTATCTTCATCTCCGCTTGTTCTGTGGATAGCGGTAATAATTATTTCCGCTGTTATTGAAGCGGCATCGGTTCAGCTTTTAACAATATGGTTTGCAATAGGTGCATTTGCTGCACTTATAGCTGAAGCGTGTTCAGCACCGCTTTACATTCAGATTTTTATTTTCTTGTTTGTTTCAATAGTTCTGCTTGTTTTTACAAGACCTATTTTGAAAAAGCTTATGAAAAAAAATCATAAAGCTGATGTTAATTCTGAAGTTGGGAGAACAGGTAAAGTAATATCTGAAATAAATCCGCAGAAAAATGAGGGAAGAGTAATGCTTGGCGATGTCAGCTGGATAGCAAAGTCAAAAGATATGACTGTTATACCTGTTGATACAGAAGTAAAAATAGAAGAAGTTAACGGCACTACACTTATTGTGTCGGAAATAAAAAAACAATAATACATAAGGAGATTTATTATGCTCGCAATTTTAATTATTTTACTGATTGTTATTATTTTGCTCGTTTCAAGAATAAAAGTCGTTCCGCAGGCTAATGTTTACGTTGTTGAACGTCTTGGCACTTTCAAATGTGAATGGCAGGCAGGAATACATTTTCTTGTTCCTTTTCTTGATAAAATAGCAAGAAAAGTATCTATAAAAGAGCAGGTAGTTGACTTCAAACCACAACCTGTTATTACAAAAGATAACGTTACAATGCAGATAGATGATGTTGTTTTCTATCAGGTAACAAGTGCAACAAAATATGTTTATGGTGTTGATAATCCTATAAGAGCCATTGAAAATCTTACAGCAACAACACTTCGTAACATAATTGGTGAAATGGAACTTGATGCAACTTTAACATCACGTGACACAATCAATTCAAAAATAACTCAGAGTCTTGACCTTGCAACAGACAGATGGGGTATTAAAATAAACAGAGTTGAACTTAAAAACATTGTTCCGCCTCGTGAAATTCAGGACGCAATGGAAAAGCAGATGAAGGCTGAACGTGAAAGACGTGAAAAGATTCTTCAGGCTGAAGGTGAAAAGAAGTCGGCTGTACTTATTGCCGAAGGTGAAAAGGACGCAAGAATAAGAAGAGCCGAAGGGGAAAAAGAATCTGCAATTCTTAAAGCACAGGCTGAAAAGGAAGCAATGGTACTTGCAGCAAACGCTGTTCGTGAAAAGAAAATACTTGAAGCCGAAGGTGAAGCAAAGGCTATTGAAGCAGTTCAGCAGGCACTTGCAGACAGTCTTAAAAAGCTTAATGAAGCTGCACCGACTGATGAAGTTCTTAAACTTAAATCTCTTGAAGCATTTGCAAAAGCAGCAGACGGAAAAGCAACAAAGATTATTATTCCAAGTGAAATACAGTCACTTGCAGGACTTGCAACAAGTTTCAAGGAAGTTGTCACAGAACCGAAGGATAATAAGTAAATTTGATGCTGTATTAAAAATAACAAGAGATGACATAAATGGTCATCTCTTTTTGTTTGATATGCTGATTTTTTTTTAGTAATATGTTTTCTATTGAAAAAAAATAGAAACTGTTGTATAATAAACGATGTAATAATTCCGTTTTCGACATTTGTATTATATATGTGCATTAATGCGGGAATTTTATCGTTTTCCTTCTTTTTCCGCAAAAGAACAAAGCGTTTTTTCTGACTTATCAATACTAAAAAGCATATAATACATATGTGTTGAACTGTCTGAAAAATAAGAAAGCTGATGACAGTTTTATTGTTCGGAATATTGCAAAAAATTAATTAAACGGGGACGTAAAATGGTATTTTCAAGTTTATTTTTTCTGTATTTTTTCTTTCCCATATGCCTGATTGTCTATTCGCAGGCAAAAAAAATTGAAAGTAAAAATATAGTTCTGGTCGTCTTTTCACTTCTGTTTTATGCATGGGGTGAACCGCTGTATGTCTTTTTACTTATAATAAGTGTATGGCTGAATTATCTTTTCGGCATTTATGTCGGTAAAAATAATGAAAATAACAGAGGTAAAACAGCACTTATTATATCGCTTATAATGAATATAGGCATACTTTTTGTGTTTAAGTACAGCGGATTTTTTGTTGAAAACATAAATCTGTTTTTCAAAACATCATTCCATGTGCCACAGATAAAACTTCCTATAGGAATAAGTTTCTACACATTCCAGACACTTTCCTATGTTATAGACTGTTACTGGGGTACAGTTAAACCACAGAAAAAATTCCTGTGGCTTCTTATGTATATTTCATTATTTCCGCAGCTTATTGCAGGTCCTATCGTTCGTTACAGTACTATTGAACACGAAATTACAAACAGAAAGACAACACAGGCAGACCTTGCGGAGGGTTTCACACGTCTTGCTATAGGTCTTGGCAAAAAAGTTATTCTTGCGGATAATTTAAGTACAATAGTTGATACTTTCCTTGGCGGGAATGTTGGAAATCTTTCTGTTCTTGGAACTTGGTACGGCGTTATACTTTATTCGATGCAGATATATTTTGACTTTTCAGGTTATTCTGATATGGCAATCGGTATTGGCAGAATACTCGGTTTCCATTTTGATGAAAACTTTAAACATCCATTTCTTTGTAAAGATGTTTCAGAATTCTGGAAGAGATGGCATATTTCACTCGGAACGTTTTTTAATGACTATCTTCTCTATGTTCCAATATTCGGCAAAAGAAGAAAATACGGCGGACTTTTCCTTGTATGGTTCTGTACAGGTTTCTGGCATGGCGCAAACTGGAACTATATAATCTGGGGTCTTTATTATGGATTATTTATACTCTTTGAATCAAAAATCGGAAGAAAAAATATAAGCAAATGGCCTATTGTTTTAAGACACGTGTATAATAAGCTTGTTATTATAATAGGTTTCGGTATATTCTATTTTGAAGACCTTGGAAAACTCGGAACATTCCTCAAGGGTCTTATAGGACTTAACGGAAACGGATTTATCGATTTACAGGTTAAGATGTCGTTTGTTAATAATATATTCCTTGTTATTGCGGCACTTATATGCTGTTTCCCGATACTTTCCATACCAAAGAAAGTTTCAGCAAGTTCACCTGCTGCAAAAGTTACCGTTTCAGTTGCAGGTACAATATGTTGTTTGCTGGTATTTATTGTAAGCAGTATTTTGCTTGTTAATGCAACAAACCATCCGTTCCTTTACTTCAGATTTTAAGGAGGGTAATGCAGTATGAGTGATTATGAATATCAGAGCAAACACGGATATGAAGATGGGAAAAGTCCTTCTCAAATAAGAAGAGAAAAACTTAAAAAGAAAAAAGAAAGAGAAATGAAACACGCTGAAAGATTTGGAAATTCAATAAGAATTGCAGTTATGACAATTTTTATATTAGGCGTTGCACTCTTTCTGATATTTGGAAAAAGACCTAAAGTTTCAACAGAAGAAAACAGAAATCTTGCGAAATTTCCGAAATTTTCTTTCAGTTCCTATTTCAGCGGAGATTTTACATCGGGAGTGTCAAATTTTTATGATGATACTGTTCCGCTCAGAAGTAAATTCAAAACAATGATTGCAGGAATAGAATCGTCTTTCGGACTTGATTATGGCGGAAAAGGCGATGATGCCGCTGTTTTAATCGGTAACGGAGTTAAAACAAAAGATGATAAAAAAGAAGAAACAAAATCAGACAATGCAGAAAAACAGACTGAAAATGCACAGTCTGCAACAGATGTTTCTCTTGCTGAAACTACCGAAGCTGCAACGGAAGAACCTGTTGATGATAATGGCGAAATAGATAATAATATTCTTGTATGGAATAAACGTGCGTTGATGCTTTTTGGCGGAAGTCATACAAAAGCCGAAACATATGCACAGACTGTAAATTCATATAAATCTCAGCTTGGTGACAGTGTAAATGTTTATTCTATGATTGCACCAACGGCGGGACAGTTCTATATTCCTGATAAATACAAGGATTTAACAAATAGCGAAACAGAAAATATTGATTATATAAACGGACTCCTTGACCCGTCTGTTAAGACTGTGGACGTTTATAACACGCTTTTACCGCACGTTAAGGAAAATATCTATGCAAGAACAGACCATCACTGGCTGCCTCTTGGAGCGTTTTACGCAGCGGAAGGATTTTCAAAAGTTGCAGGAACATCTTTTGCACCTCTCTCTTCATATCAGGCTGTTACAAAACAAGGCTATGTTGGTACTATGTACGGATATACAGGTTCTGATATAATCAAAAATAACCCTGAAGATTTCACCTATTATGTTCCGTCAAATCAGTATCAGACTTATTACTATAACAATGACTTGACAAACGGAAGAACAGGAAATCTTTTAATAAATCTTGACAATGTTGAGCCTGTAAGCTGGTATCTTGTGTTTATGGGCGGTGATGACAGAATAACTCATATCAAAACAGACTGTACAAACGGAAGAACTCTTGTTATGATAAAAGACAGTTACGGAAATGCACTTGTTCCTTGCTTTACAAGTTCATTTACAGATATTTATGTTATAGATATGAGATATTTCAACGGAATAAATGCGATTGACTTTATGAAAACTGTAAACTGCACTGACCTGCTTTTTGCAATGGACACATATAGTGCAGTAGGTTCAAACTGCGATGATATGGGTAAAATACTCAATCAGTCAACCGATTGTGATATTGCTTCACGTCTTGCAGATGTTGGACAGTAATATTTATGATAATTTAAGAAAGGCTACAATATATGGGAATTTTAAGCTATCCTTTTGACAGCGATGAATTAATGACACAACGCAGAAAGTTAAGAAAGTATCTGCTTGAAAATGGTGAAAATCTTGTTGAAAAAAGAATTGCGGTTCTTGGCGGTTCAACAACACACGATATAACAGCAATGCTTGAACTTTTTCTGCTTGATATGGGAATAAAACCTGTTTTTTACGAATCTGAATACGACAGATACTGGCAGGATGCGGTTTTTCCGAATCCTGAACTTGAAGAATTCAAACCTGATTTTATTTTCATACACACATCATCAAGAAATCTTACTCTTCTTGAACTTTCTGTTTCGGCAAGCGAAGCGGAAGTTGCTGACTCAATTGAAAGACAGTACGAACATTTCCTTCAAATGTGGGAAAATATAGATAAGGTTTACGGCTGCCCGATTATACAGAATAATTTTGAAATGCCGCTTACAAGAAAATTCGGAAATTCGGATTGTGTTAATGTTCACGGTATGTGCAATGCAGTTATGAAACTCAATCTGAAATTTTCAGAATATGCAGCATCACACAGCAAATTTTATATTCACGATATAAATTATCTTTCGGCTTGCTATGGGCTTGATGAATGGCTTGAACCGAAATACTGGTATTTATATAAATATGCACTTTGCATACCTGCAATACCTGAATTTGCTTTTTCACTTTCAAAAATTTTCCGTTCACTTCTTGGAAAAAATAAAAAAGTTCTTGCACTCGACCTTGACAATACTCTTTGGGGTGGCGTTATAGGTGACGACGGACAGGAAGGCATAGAAATAGGTCACGAAACGACAATGGGACAGGGATATTATGCGTTCCAGTCTTATCTTAAAGACCAGAAAGAAATAGGTGTTCTTTTAACAGTCAACTCTAAAAATGACTATGAAAACGCTATTCTCGGACTGAATCACCCTGAAGGAGTTTTAAAGCCTGATGATTTTGTATGCATAAAAGCAAACTGGAATCCTAAAGATATAAACCTTGTTGAAACGGCAGATGAACTAAGTCTTTTGCCTGAAAGTATTGTTTTTGTTGATGATAACCCTGCCGAACGTGAAATAGTTAAAAGTCAGGTTGAGGGAGTGGAAGTTCCTGAATTCGACAGCGTTGATGAATGTATTATGGTTCTTGACAGAAGCGGTTTCTTTGAAGTTACAAATCTTTCGGCAGATGATACAAAGAGAAGTGAAATGTACAAGGCAAATGCACAGCGTAAAAGTCAGATGAAGCGTTTTGCAGATTATGGCGAATATCTTGAAAGTCTTGAAATGACAGCAGAAATAAAAGATTTCAGCGAAATTTATTTATCAAGAATAACTCAGCTTACCAACAAAAGCAATCAGTTCAATTTAACAACAAAAAGATTTACACTTGCAGAAATGCAGGAAGTTTTTGAAAGCGATAAATATATAAGATTATACGGCAAACTTACTGACAAATTCGGTGATAACGGAATTGTTTCAGTTGTTATAGGCGAAAAGAAAAATGATGAACTTCATATTGATTTATGGCTTATGAGCTGTCGTGTTTTAAAACGTGATATGGAACTTGCAATGCTTGATACACTTGTTGAAAAAGCGGCTGAAAACGGCATTAAAACAATTTATGGTTATTACTATAAAACTGCAAAAAATGCAATGGTAAAAGATTTATTTACAACATTCGGTTTTGAAAAAATTGAATCGAAAGAAAACGGCGATGGAGTCTGGAAACTTGAAGTTTCAGGCTATAAAAAACAAAACAAATATATAAAAGTCAATGAAAAGGAGCTTACAGTAATATGTTGACACAGGAAGAAGTATTTGAAAGATTAAATGAAGTATTCAGAGATGTTTTTGACAACGACAAAATAACAGTCAATCCGTCAACAACTGCAAATGATGTTGAAGAATGGGATAGTCTTGAACACATCAGACTTATAGGTGCAGTTGAATCTGAATTTAATATGAAATTTTCTATGAAGGAAGTTTCTTCAATGAAAAATGTTGGCGAAATGGCTGCAATAGTTGCAGAAAGAGCAAAGCCAAAGCAGCAGAAAAAGAAGAAGTTCGGTTTCTTCGGAAGATAATGAAAATATTTTGGGACTGTAATTTTATGTGCAGTCCCTTTTTATGTTTTTTATTGTGAAAAAAATATGTATTTTGTAAAAATCACTTGCAATTACAGAAAAAATCTGTTATAATAAAAAAAGGTTTGTTTTTATAAAACCATTTTGAATGAATTTTTTTGAAATTAAAGAAAAGAGGAATTTTATAATGCCTGCTAATATTGTTATCGGAACTCAGTGGGGCGACGAGGGCAAAGGAAAGATAATCGACATCCTTGCATCTCAGGCCGAAGTTGTTGTAAGAAGTCAGGGCGGAAATAATGCCGGTCATACTGTTGTAAATAATGGTGAAACATATAAACTTCATCTTATTCCATCAGGTATACTTTATCCGGAAACACTTTGCCTTATCGGTGCGGGAGTTGTTCTTGACCCTAAGGATTTTGTATCAGAACTTGACTCACTCGAAAGCAGAGGAATTTCAACTGCAAATCTCAGAATCGACCCAAGAACTCACGTTACAATGCCTTGGCATATTGAACTTGACGGACTTTCTGAAAAGTTCAGAGGCAATTCAGATATCGGAACAACAAAGCGTGGCATAGGTCCTACTTATATGGATAAATATGAACGCTGTGGCATAAGAGTTTATGACCTTGTTCATCCTGAAATTTTTGCTGAAAAATCAAGAACAACAGGTGCATTAAAAAATAAGATAATTACAGAAGTATACGGCGGCGAAGCTGTTGATATTGAAGCTGTTATTGCTGAATACACAGAATACGGCAAGAGAATTGCAAAGTATGTTGAAGATGTTTCAGTTTTAACATATGAAGCAAACAAAGCCGGCAAGACAATTCTTTTTGAAGGTGCACAGGCTACACTTCTTGATATTGATTTCGGTACATATCCATATGTTACATCATCACATCCGCTTTCAGCAGGTGTATGCATAGGAACAGGTGTCGGACCTAAAATAATAGATAATATTATCGGTGTTGCAAAGGCTTACACAACAAGAGTTGGTAAAGGTCCTTTCCCAACAGAATTAAACGATGAAACAGGCGACAAGATAAGAAATGTCGGCGGCGAATTTGGTACGACAACAGGCAGACCAAGAAGAACAGGTTGGTTTGATGCTGTTATTGTTCGTCATTCAGTAAGAACAAATGGTCTTGACGGTCTTGCTATAAATAAGCTTGATACACTTGGCGGAATCGGAACACTTAAAATGTGCGTTGGTTATGAAATGCCTGACGGCAGAAAAGTTAAGGATTTCCCTCCTGT
The DNA here is from genome assembly GCA_022769365.1 of Oscillospiraceae bacterium. Taxonomy (GTDB): domain Bacteria; phylum Bacillota; class Clostridia; order Oscillospirales; family Ruminococcaceae; genus Ruminococcus_C. The sequence goes on from JALEJO010000086.1 coordinate 9,959, forward strand.
ACTTGAAGAACTTGCAGGTGCAAAGCCTATATATGAAGAATTTGAAGGTTTTGATGAAGATATTTCATCTATCAGAAATTATGATGAACTTCCTGAGCAGTGCAAGAAGTATATTGCAAGACTTGAAGAAGTATGCGATTGCCCTGTAAAGATGATAGGCGTTGGTCCTGACAGAACACAGGTTATTTACAAAGACTAATTTGATTTAATAAAATTTCAGCGGAAACTTTTACGGTTTCCGCTTTTTTTTATGATGAATGAGGAATTAGAAATGAGGAATTGTGGTGTCAGCTGTCGCTGACGGATTTAAAAACTCCTCCACCGCCTGATGGCGGTCCCCCTCCCCTTTCAGTGGAGGCTTTAAATGGATACTTTTTTTACTAAACTTGCAAGGTTGTTTTTTAGGCTCTCCTGAAAGGGGAGCTGGCAAGCCGTAAGGGGCTTGACTGAGGGGGATAAGTCGCCGTAGGCGACACCACAATTCCTCATTCCTCACTCCTCATTTTTTGCAGCCCTGATAAAAAAGTTGACAATATAGGGGTAAAGTGGTATAATTGTTGTGATTGTATTATTTAATATAAATAAAAAATAATTTATAGGTGGACTTTATGAAAGTAGTAGTTATAGGAAACGGAAAAATAGGAAGCAGTTTATCTTCCGCACTTGTCAGTGAAGGGCATGATGTTACTATTGTTGACAATAATGAAGCAAAGCTAAACAGGTCTAAAAATACGCTTGATGTTATGTGTATTGAGGGAAATGGTGCAACATCTGAAACACAGCTTGAAGCCTCTGTTGATAAGTCACAGATTGTTATTTCAGTAACACCATATGATGAACTTAATATATTAAGCTGTCTTATAGCCAAAAGACTTGGTGCAGAAAAAACTATTTTGAGAGTGCGTATGCCTGAATATTTCAAGCAAATGCATCTTATAAAAGAAGAACTTGGTTTATCAATGGTTATAAATCCTGAACTTATAACAGCAAGTGAGATATTTCGTGTTTTAACACTTCCTGCCGCTGTTAAGGTTGAAGTTTTTGGAAAAGGCAGACTTGAACTCATTGAGTTTAAAGTTACCGATAAAACAGGAATTGCACCTGTTAATCTTCATAATCTTTATAAAAAAGTAAAAACAAAATTTCTTGTTTGTGCAGTTCAGCGTGACAAAGAAGTTTTAATACCTACAGGCGATTTTATAATAAGAAATAATGACAGATTAAGCATTGCAGCAACGCATAAAAGCATTGAAAAATTTTTCCGTTCAAGCGGACTTATGAAAGATAAAGTAAAATCTGTTATGATAGCAGGCGGCGGAATGATAGGATATTATCTTGCGTCGCAACTTCTTGCTGTTGGTATGCGTGTTAAAATAATAGAAAAAGATGAAGACAGAAGTCTTGAAATTGCACGTCTTTTGCCAAAGGCAATTGTTATATGCGGTGACGGTACTGATCAGGCACTGCTTTTGGAAGAAGGAATAATGAGTGTTGATGCATTTGTTGCATTGACAGGAATTGATGAAGAAAATATTATTCTTTCGCTTTTTGCAAAGGAAAATACAAATGCAAAAGTAGTTACAAAAATAAACAGAGATAATTATATAAATATTGCGTCACAGATAGGAATTGACTGCATAGTTTCACCTAAATCACTTGTTGTAAGCAATGTTATAAGCTATGTGCGAAGCCTTGACAACGCTGCTGACAGTGAAATTGAATCGCTGTATCATCTTGTAGGCGGTGAAGTAGAAGCGATAGAATTTAAAGTTAAAGAAAATGTTGAAAATGTTGTTGGAATACCGCTTAAAGATATGAAGCTTAAAGGAAATATCCTTATATCGGCAATAATCAGAAAAAGAGAAATAATTATTCCTGATGGTAATACTGAAATTGAACTGGGTGACTCGGTTGTTATTGTCGCAAAGGAACACAGATTTTCAAAATTAAAAGACATACTTGCATAAACGGGGGAATTATGAATAAATCGTTAGTCTTTCACTATCTTTCAAAAGCTATGCTTCTGGGTTCGGCTTTGTTTTTTATTCCTGCAATAGTTGCAATCGGTTATGGCGAATATGACTGTATGAAAATTTTTATTGCTGTAGGTGTGGGAGTGGCACTTTTATTTCTTCCAATTTCGCTTATAAAGCCGAAAAATAAAAAAATGTATGCAAGAGAGGGACTTGCAATAACTGCAATGATATGGATACTATTTTCTCTTGCGGGTGCATTGCCGTTTTTTTTCAGCGGCTGTATAAAAAATTTTGCTGATGCATTTTTTGAAACGTCATCGGGTTTTACAACAACGGGTTGTACAATTCTTTCGGACGTTGAGGCACTTCCTAAAAGTATGCTTTTATGGAGAAGCCTTACAAACTGGATAGGCGGTATGGGCGTGCTCGTTTTTGCAATTGCCATACTTCCGTCATCTGCTGATTCACTTTATTTAATGCAGGCGGAATGTCCCGGTCCTGATGTAAATAAGCTTGTTCCTAAGGGTAAAAAAACGGCTGTATATCTGTATATTATGTATACTGTTATAACGGTTCTGGTTTTTGTTTTCCTCTTATTTGGAAAAATGCCTGTTTTCGACAGCGTTTGCTGTGCAATGAGTACGGCTGCAACGGGCGGATTCAGTATAAAAAATGCCGGTGTGGGTTTTTATAACTCGCCTTATATCGAGGGTGTTGTAACAGTCGGAATGTTTCTTTTTGGTATAAATTTCAGCCTTTATTATCTTATGATAATAAGAAGATTTAAGGAAATTAAAAGAAACTCGGAACTTAAAGCCTATATCGGAATAATAGTCTTTGCGGTTATTATTATAACAATAAATATTCTTCCACAGTATGGTTCTGTAAAATCTGCTTTCAGATATTCTTCTTTTCAGGTTGTCAGCATTATGACCTCAACAGGTTTCGGAACGGCTGATTTCTGCAAATGGCCTGCATTTTCACAAACATTGCTGCTTCTGCTTATGTTTATCGGTGCATCAAGCGGTTCAACAGGCGGTGGATTTAAAGTTTCAAGATTTTTGATTCTTTTGAAAAGTGCATCACTTTCAATAAGAAGACTTATCCACCCGAATTCAGTTAATGTTGTCAAAATTGATGGAAAAGTAATTGATTCTGATTCAGTTCACTCAGTTATGAGGTACCTTATAATTTATCTTGCACTTGCAGCTGCTTCAGTTTTATTTATTTCAATTGATAATGTGGATTTCGGAACGTCTTTTTCATCAGTTCTTACTTGTCTTAACAATATAGGTCCGGGAATAAATAAAGTTGGACCGACTGAAAATTTTGGATTTTATTCGGATTTTGCAAAAGTAGTTTTATCACTTGATATGTTGCTTGGCAGACTTGAATGCCTGCCGTTCCTTGTTATGCTTTCGCCATCTGTTTGGAGAAATAAATTCTGATTTATCCGCAGTAATAGGACATTCATATTATGCCATATAAATATTCTGAGGTGATATTTATATGATAACGGCTTTATTGCAGCATATTGTTTTTTGTATTCTTCATGTTGATTACAGTACTTCATTTCCATCTGCAATATCAAAAGAGGAAGAATTTCAGGCATTTGAAAGACTCAGTAATGGGGATAAAAATGCACAAAATTATCTGGTTGAACATAATCTTCGACTTGTCGCACATATTGTAAAAAAATTTTACGATACTAATCAGTCGCAGGACGAATTGATTTCAACAGGTACAGTCGGACTTATAAAAGCAGTTTCAACTTTTGACTATACAAAGGGCAACAGATTTTCTTCGTATGCCAGCCGATGTATTGAAAATGAAATACTTATGGCACTAAGAAATAATAAAAAAACTGCAAATGACGTTTCGATATATGAACCGGTTGATACGGATAAAGATGGAAACAGTCTGACATTGCTTGATATTATGGTTGATGATACTGAAACAGATATGAAAGCAGAAAATAATATACAGATAAGTCAGCTTAGAGATTTTATGGAAAAATGTCTTGACGAAAGAGAAAGCGAGATAATAAAACTCAGATACGGACTTGGAAATGGCGTTGAAGTGCCGCAGAGAGAAGTTGCAAAGCAGCTTGGAATATCAAGGTCATATGTATCACGAATTGAAAAAAAGGCTTTAAAAAAGCTCAGAAACGCTTATGAAACATAAAGGAGAGTAAAAATGGAAGAAAAATGGAGAAATAATTTAATTAAAATAGAACCATACGTGGCAGGGGAACAGTCGAAATCTCCGAATTTAATTAAACTTAATGCAAATGAAAATGCATATCCGCCGTCACCAAAGGCAAAAGAAGTTCTTGAAAATTTCGATATTGCAAAACTTAGAAAATACCCTGATGCAATGGGTGAACCGCTTAAATCGACACTTGCCGAATATTACGGATTAAAAAAAGAACAGGTTTTTGTTGGAAATGGTTCAGATGATGTTCTTGCGGCAGCTTTCAGAGCATTTTTCAATTCGGATAAACCGATTTTCTATCCTGATATAACATATTCCTTCTATCCTGTATGGTGCGACTTGATGAAAGTTCCTTATGAACTTAAAAAACTGAATGATGATTTTACAATCAATACAGAAGATTATTATGCAGAAAATGGGGGAGTAATATTCCCGAATCCTAATGCACCAACAAGCATAGGAATGGGACTTGATAAAGTCAGAGATATTCTTGACCACAATCAGGATGTTATAGTTGTTATAGATGAAACATATGTTGATTTTGGCGGTGAAACAGCTTTACCGCTTCTTGATGAATACAGAAATCTTGTTATAACGAGAACATTTTCAAAGTCACGTTCACTTGCAGGAATGCGTCTGGGATTCGCTATGGCAAGCGAGGAGCTTATTTCGTATATGAATGCAGTAAAAGACTCATACAACACATATCCGCTTGATACAATCTCTATGGCGGTTGGTACGGCATCTGTGAAAGATGAAAAGTATTTCAGAGATACACTTGATAAAATAATCAAAACGAGAGAAAAAGTTTCAAAAGAACTTGAAGAAATTGGTTTTGAAGTTTTGCCAAGCCAGACAAATTTCCTGTTTACAAAACATAAAACAGCGAAATCTGTGGATATTTTTGAATATTTAAAAACAAAGGAAATATTTATACGTCATTTTTCTGCTCCAAGAGTAAACGAATATTTAAGAATTACAATTGGTACAGATGAAGAAATGGAAAAAATGATGGCTGAAATCAAAAATTTTCTCGAAAAATAGTCATCTTTGAGAGGATAGAAAAGTGGATATAAGAATAGCAGGAACTGTCAGCAATTCAATAGTTGACGGTCCGGGTTTCAGATATGCAATTTTTGTGCAGGGGTGTCCGCATAACTGCAAGGGCTGTCACAACCCGAATACGCATGATTTTAATGGCGGAAAAATTGTTGATACGGAAGTTATAATTAATCAGATAGGTGAAGATCCGTTGCTTGATGGGGTTACTTTCAGCGGCGGAGAACCGTTTTGCCAGTGTGAACCTTTGTATGAAATTGGCAAAAAGGTAAAAGAAAAAAGGCTTAATATAGTCACCTATACGGGTTATGAATATGAATGGCTCATTGCACACAAAAAAGAGAATCATATAGGTGATTTGCTTTCGGTTACGGATATTTTGATAGACGGGAAATTTATTCTTGAGGAGAGAAGTCTTGAATTAAGATTTAAGGGAAGCAAAAATCAAAGAATAATAGACGTAAAAAAATCAGAAGAAGCAGGAAAAATTATCATAGCTGATATATGAATTTTGAACCTCTGGCATTTGTCAGAGGTTTGTTTTTATGTAGGAAAAAGTAAAATCTATGTAAAAATTAGACAAAAAAACATAAAATTAAACATAAAATCTCAAAGTAATGCCAAAAATCAAAAAAAGTCTTGACAAAGAGGAAGAGGTGTGATATAATAAACAAGCTGTCTGTTGAGGCACAGAGTTTTGGGAAGGTAAGTAGTTAGATTGAGCGGGAGTTCACAGAATGTTTACTTGACAAAACGGAGGAAATGTGATAAAATAGAGA
>JALEJO010000155.1 GCA_022769365.1 Oscillospiraceae bacterium
AATGTGGTCAAAGATGAAAGCGTTTCTTAGAAAAGAGAAAATTCGTGCAGTTGATAAATTATCTGACGCTGTCAATGACGCACTGAAAACGGTCAGCATATCAGACTGCATCGGGTGGTTTCACTCTTGTGGCTATGTGCGATAATTTGCGGAAGCACTATAATATAAAAATGTAAGGTCTAAGCTACTTTAGGCTTAGCCCTTAAGGAGGCGAATGTTATAAAAGGTTGTTTTGAAGATGATCTTAAAAAGCTCTGTGCGGCATTTTACAAAGAAGTTCATAGCTGCATGGGATATGATGAGGCTGAAATTTCGGCAGCCGAAAACAGATGCGAATACACATTTCCCAATACGATCAAGATCCTTTTTACAACTATTGGAAAAGAGTTAGGGCTGACAAAATGCCGATCTTTCGCACTATATGAACCAACACAGATCAAAACTGCAACTGCGGTCTGGGACTTAAAAGAGTGTATTGGAATTGAATTTGCGGTGATTGCTAATGCAAAAGTAGCATATTTTGAGAACCTTAAAGGCAAAGACAATGTGATTCTATATATTTTTCCTGACGACTGGATGTGGTCGCACTTCTATGATCCTGAATCTGATTTGATGTATCGGCTTGTTTTGGCGGCACAGGAAAATATGCATTTTTCACTGTCGGTGAAGTGCAGGGACGTTGAAAAAACTCTGTATACCTTAATGGAACAATTTGATTTTATGAATTTTAATTCATACAAAAATATGCCAGAAAGTAATTCAGGACTGATGTACTCCTTAAAGGATCATATGCTTCTAAGTTATGATTCAGATGAAAAAAACAAAATTGTTATTGCATCAAATATGAACGATGGCCTTATGCAAATTGAAAAACTTTTTAAAGTCACATGGCTCAAGAAAAATGGTGCGAAGATAATTGATGAAAAACTTTACTGTTATGAATCGTCTCCGCAGACTTTTTCGGAAAAAATGCTTGGAATATATAATGTATATTTTGGCAAAAACGTCAAATTCTACAGTGAAGCTCTAAGCAAATTCAGCGTCGACATACAGAAGATTATTCCGGAAGAAATGAAACTTTTCTATGAGACGTTTTACTATAAAAACGCCGTTTTTGAGGGTATGTACGATATTGTGAAACCTCAAAATATGCGACTTGTCGATGGGAAAGTTTTATTTGCTGAAGAACAGCAGGGAGTTTGCAAATACTTTGTGGATCTTGAAAATAATGTCGTTTATTACTCGGATGACAGTAATTTTATTTGTGAACAAATACATTTTGATGATTTCCTGCTATATATACTCTTGATACAGGGTACAGGGTTTATGCCTGAGCAGTGTGAAGTCTCAAGGTCTGAAGAACTGATGCACTTTTTTAATGTGTTTAGCACTGGCGATATGAAAGTTTACATTAATGTAAAACGACGTATTTTAGGTTATAGCTTTGACGAAAATACTGTACATTTGATGTCTAAAAGCGAATCTGCTTTGGATAAGCTTGAACAAGACAGCGGCATTCTATTTGAGTATTTTTAAATATATAGAGAATAACATAAATTTAGTTTATTTACTCCGTTCTGCATTAGGGCGTGTTTTGAAACTGTCAGTGTAACCAAATAAGAACAAAAACAAAATAAACAACGGAGGAAAATGAGGCATGATCCTGTACACGGCAACAGCATTTACTTTTTCAGAAAGAAGTGGTAAAATAGAGATATGAATATAGAAAAATTAAAAGAAGAAATAAAAAATATCCAAGAGCCAAGAAGAACAAGGTATGAAAATGACCGACATAAGCTTGAAGATATAATAATCAAAAGTATCTCCAAATCAATGATTTAAGCTCAAGAATTGTATATTCTTTGCTTTTTCTATTTCTGCTATAAAAAACTTCTTCCTTCATTCTTGCCTACATACTTTCACATCTTGCGTTGTCATGACATCTTCCTCCGTAGCTGTTCATACTTTGAATTATTTCAGATTTTCTGATTTCTTCCCTATAAATAGCACTTGTATACTGACTTTCGCGGTCAGAATGAATAATCACATTCTTTAAATTTAGCAGCAAATGCATGCTGTGTTTATATCATAAAAATAAAATGTTGCTTCTTTTTTTGAAGCAACATTTTTCTTATTAATATAAAATTATAATCAACTACTACAATTTTTTATAAATATACATTTCATTCTGCATTATAAATCTCATATTTATCTACTTGCAAATCATTTTCAGGATAATTCATAACATAAACCGTAATACTTTCAATATCATCAATTGAATGTGGTTTACTATAACAATATATATCTCCAAATCTATATGCAAATGTTTCGTGTTTTTCTTTTGTACAACCGGTATTTTCATAAATCCAGTTTTCTTCATTTGTTCCTGTATCAAAAATACAAGTCCCATCTTTTAAAACAATTACAGGAACCGAAAAACTTCCTTCAGGTACATTTTCATCTTTTAGTGTAATTGAAAGCTGATCAATTGTTGTATTAAATCCATTTTTTTCTATATTTAAAGGTTTAGAAATACTTATTGGAACATCAATATCTGTAGACCATTCTCCTTCAATAACAGGATTATAGTTATTTATCAATTCTTTTTTTATGTCTTGAATTTTATCATCAAAATTATTTTCTTTCCAATATTTTTTCCATTCTTCTGTTGTAATGCTGTCAGAATTTGCTTCATCTCGCCATTTTTGTTGATACTTATTTAATTCATTATCACATTCATTTGTTTGTTCGTAAGTGTTCATATTATGCAAAGAAATGTGTATTTTACTTCCAGCGAGATTTTGTTCTGTCAAATAGTATGTTGTATAATATGTGTTTGGTTCATTTGCTTTTATCACAGCCGATTCATGTCCTAAACCACTTTGATATTTTAATTCTGTTTGTATACCATTTAATGTTTTTGTAAAATATGGAATTATACAGGCATCAGACGGAATATCTTTATTTGTATTTGAGACTATTTTAAGTCCCAACATAAGGGTATTATTATCATAATACATACCTTCAATAGTTATTGTTAATTTTTCATTTCCGTTAAATACAATAGTTTGTTCACTGATATTATCTTCCATTTTATCTTCATTGTTGTTTTCTATTAACGGAAGTGAATCTGGAATGTTTTTATCTGCTTTTGAATAATGTAAAATTTCTTTAAAATAGCTGAACCCACCTGCACAAGCAACAGTACCTACACTTCCAATCGACAAAACAGCTGCAATAAAACTTATTATAAATGCTTTCTTATATCTAGGCTTATTTTTTTTCTTATTTATTTTTTTCAAAACAAGTCTTTTAATCTTGTCAGTATTGCAACAATTTTCTTCAATTTCAGGAATATTGCCACTGTAATTATTAAATAAATCATAAATATTATTTTTCATAATCATAACCCTTTCTGACCAAAATGCTCTTTAATTCTTTTTTTGCACGATGTAATTCTGTTTTGCATGATGATATACTTATATTCATTTCTTTTGAGATTTGAGAAATTGACTGATACAAGAAATAAAATCGCAAAAGTAATTCTTTATGCTTGGGCTTTAAATCATTTAACGCAGTTTTTAACATTTCTTCTTCAATATGGTTGACAGCCTCATCTTCAATATTAAATGAATCTGTCAATTCAATTTCTTCAAATGGAACTTCTCTATGTTTTCTTCGCAGATAATCTATTGTAAGATTTCTTGCAATAGCAGAAATATAAGCTTTTATACCATCTTTTCTTAATTTTTTTGTATTTTTCCAAAGCTTTATAAAAACTTCGGATGCAATTTCTTCAACATCACATTCTGAAATAAAATTATTTGCGACATTTCGGATTATTGTACAAACATATGCACTGTATTGCTCAATTGTCTTAATAAGATATTTTTCATCTTTCTTTTTCAGATTATGAATAAGTTCTTTTTCGTCCAATGTTTAACCTCCTTTCTGTTCTATATACGTTTGAGCATCAGAAAAGGTTACATATATTTATTATATTTTTTTCATATTTTTCTGGCATTTGAATTTTTCTCTTGCTTTTTTCATTTGTTTTTTTAATTATATCACTTAAACGGTTTTTTTCAAGTTTTATTGTACCGGGTCATCGGATTATTATAATTTTTCAAATCTGAAGTCTTGCCAAACTCCAAAAAATATGCTAAAATAAAAATAAGAAGTCCAAGGAAAGGAGGAAACAAAAATTTTAATTTATCTATCATTACTTGAAACAGATGAAGAAAGAGATTATTTTGAAGAAATATATAACAAATATAGAAATAAAATGTATGGCATTGCATACAGTATTCTACACAATGTCCACGATGCAGAGGATGCTGTTCAGCAGGCATTTTTGAACATTGCAAATAATTTTAAAAAAGTTCACAATATTCCGTGTCAGGAATTGCCTGCTTTTATTGTTATTATTATTAGAAGCACCTCTATCAATATTTATAATAAAAATAAACATATTTCAGAATTTACGACAGAATTACCTGAAGAAGATATTCCGGTTGAAGTGGATTTTTTTGAAAATATAGATTATGAACAGCTTATAACTACTATTTCAAAGCTTCCTGATTCATATAAAGATATTTTGTTTTTACATTATGTCAATGGATTTTCTTGCAAGGAAATATCAAAATTACTTGATATTAAAGTTGAAAATGTTTGGAAAAGGATAGAACGTGCTAAAAAATCTCTAAAAAAATTATTAGAAGAGGGGGAATAATATGAATAAAAATAATTTCAAAAATGCTCTTTTTGATGCAATGTCTTCAGAATATGATGAGATTTTATCTGAAAGTGAAAACGAACATAAATTTTCTTCTGAATTTAATAAAAAGATGAAAAAACTTATAAAACGCAGACGAAAACCTTATTATATGCTTGTAAATACTTTCTCAAAAAGGATTGCTTGTGTATTGATTACTGTTGCAATTGTTTCATCAGCTACTGTCCTTAGCGTTGATGCTGCAAGAAATGCTGTCGCAGATTTATTTGTTGAATTACATGAAAAGTTTTCGGTTATTCAACCCGAAAATAAAACGGATACCCCTGAAACAATTGAGGATATTTACGAAATTACTTATGATTTGAGTGAATATGAAATAAGTTATGAAAACTATACCAATTATAAACGAAATATAATTTATTCTAAAGATAACATTACAATTAATTTTGAACAAAGTACAAAGAAAACATTTAATGAGAATATCAATACAGAAGGAGCCAATATCTTGGAAATAGATATAAATGGTTATGAAGCAATGTATTTTCAAGATAACCATAATTATGACTGCTTAATTTGGGACAATGGGGATTATATTATTAAGCTACATTCAAATATTGGTGAAAACGCACTAATTGACATAGCAAAATCTGTGCAAAAAGTAGAATAAATTAGATTGGTGTCAGTATTTGGTACTTTGGGTTGTTATTATTATTGAACGGGAAAATAAAAATTCTTTGTTTAATAAATAATGTTTAGGAGGTGATATAAATGATAAAAAAGATGACTTCAATTTTTATTGCTGTCATTATGACTATGTTTTGTATGTCATGTATATCTGCATCAGCATATGATGTTTCACCAAGGTACAGCTATACAGCTTCTTGCAGTTCTACACTTTCAATTTCAGGGGCTTCTGCAACTTGTGAAAGTTCAGCAACAGGTTACAGTGGAGAAACGACCAAAATAGTTATTTCTCAAATTCTGCAAAAACGTGGTTCTTCTGGAAACTGGAGCGATGTGAGTGGTGCTTATTGGAAAACTACCATATACAAATATGTAGGTTCAGCCAGAAAAGTAAAAAATAATTTATCAAGCGGAACGTATCGTTTAAAATCTGTTTTTACGGTCTATGCTGGAAACTCATCTGAAACTAT
>JALEJO010000108.1 GCA_022769365.1 Oscillospiraceae bacterium
CAAGTCGTCCGAGAAATCGGGCGGCTTTTTTGTTTTTATTTTTGGGGGAGTTTAAGTGGAATAGCAAACCTCAAGCAAAAAACCTCTTCAAATGGCTACGCCACCCATATTTCCTTAAAATGAGATTAGGCAGGTTTTTATCAAAGGTTCTTAAAAAAAGCCATAAACAAGCTTACAGTTTGCCTGAGTGGTATGCACCAAAATATTTTAGTTCATTTTTACCTTAAAAATTATTGTTCAAAAAAACCTCCCTTTCGGGAGGTTTTTATTATTTATCATCATCATTTTCCGTATTGGAATGACCTTTCATCTCATGAACTATTCCGCCATTATCAAGAATCTTAACATATTCTGTATCGTTTTTATCTTCTTTAGGTTTTTCAGATTCTTTCTTTTCAGGCTTTATTTCTTCAAGTTCTGCAAGTTCTTCTTCATGTTTTTTCTTGTTAATTGCCTTAACTGAAAAAATCATTATAACAATCAAAGCCGCAACACAAACAATTAAAGAAACAATTTTTGTTAAATCAACATTCATTGAAACAAATTTTATATTGCTTTTTGATGCATATTTTTTTGCTTTAGATGTGGAATAACCATAAATTGAAAATGAGTCATCTTTATTTGAAACATAATTTCCGTCATCATCTGTTTCATCTTCACTCTGTAAAAATCCGAATGCATAATCTCCTATTGATGTAACACTTTCCGGAATAGTCACAGATTTTAAATTTTCGCAGTTATAAAAAGCATACTGACCAACAGTTTCAAGCCCTTCAGAAAGTGTTACTTCTTCAAGACCTGTACAATCTGAAAACGCATTGTCTTTTATTTCAACAACGTTTGAAGGTATTGAAACAGATTTAATTGAAGAACAAAAATCGAAAACACCTTCATCAATGTATTTAAGTCCGCTTCCAAAATTTACTTCTTCTATATTTCCATTATCAAAAAATGCAGATGATGCTATTTCTTCGACCTCATCAGGAACAGTATATGTCTTTTCTCCATTTCCGCAAGGGTACGCAACAAGTAATTTTTTATCTGCTGAAAACAGTACGCCATTTTCAGAAATATAATTCTTGTTTCCGTCTTCAACGTCTATGGTTTTCAACGATTTACATCCAAGAAAAGGATAATTTCCAACATCTTCAAGTTCTTTGTAAACTGTGAAACTTTCAAGTGAAGAACAGCCATAGAATATTCCGTTTGTAAAACTTGTTACAGTTTTTGGAATGTTTATTTCTTTCATTCCCTCGCAATACATAAAAGCATAATCGCCTATTGATGTTACTGTGTCAGGAATTTCAATTTTTTCAAGTGAACTGCAATATGAAAATGCCATTGAATCGATTTTTTCAACACCGCTTCCAAGTGTAACCTCTGTAAGTGATGTGCAATATGCAAAAGTTCCCGAAGGAATTTCTTTTATACTTGATGGTATCTTTATATCCTGAAGAGAAGTACAGCCATAAAAAACACCCTCTCCAAGTGACTCAACACTTTCAGGAATTGTAACACCTGCAAGGCTTGTACAATTTGAAAATGCACCATCACCTATTGATGTTACTGTGTAGCCATCTACTTTTTCGGTTATGTTTACACTTACTGTTGTTGAAACGCAGCCTGTTACTGAAACAGTATAGTTATCACCAATAGTATATGTTAAAACACCATCATCAAATGTTTTGTCAGATGAAGTTCTGTTCTCTGCTGAACTCCCTGCCGCATAACTTACAGGTACATAAGATGCAAGTGACATAACAGTTATTCCTGATGCCGCAGTAAGTGCAATAAATCTTTTCAATGACTTTTTAAACATTTTTACAATCCTTTCTCATTTTTCCTCTTTATCCTTATTTTTTATAAGGTTTGCTTTTTTCTGTCTTTCAAGACGTTCTTTTTCAGCCTGTTTTCTTTTATTATAGTTTTTAAGGTTTTCACGTTCTATTTTTGACATTTCCTTTGAACGCTTAACAAGAACTATAATAAGAATAATTCCTGCCAGAACTATAAGTGCGGCAAGTGCTATTATCCACACATATATTTTAACGCTTCCCACTGATACTTTAGATGTGAAAAGATTGAATTTTCCTGCTAAAAGGTCATTATCAACCGCATATTTATAAACAGGGCTTCCCTCTTCACAAGTAAGTTTAAATCCATCAACAGGAACTTCTTTTTTATTTGTGGAATCAAAAGTGTAACCAAGTGCATAAAGTCCTATCTCACTTGTATTTGCTGAAACAGTAACATCTTTCAAATTACTGCAATAGAAAAATGCATATGTTCCAATTGATTCAACATTATCAGGAATTGTAAGTTCTTTAAGCGACAGACAGCAATAATAAGCGTAGTCACCTATCTTTTTTAAAGTTGACGGAATTGTAACTTTTTCAAGTTTAACACAATATCCGAAAACTGAACCGTTTAATTCCGTAACACCTTCAGGAATATCAGCTTTTGTAAGTTCTGTACAATAATAAAAAGCATCTTCACCTATTTCTTTTACGTTGTTAAGGTCTATTGTTTTTATTGTATTACAACCTACAAATGCCCAGTTATCTATTTTTGTAACTGTATCAGGAACTTTGAAATTATCGCCCTCGTGTTTTTCAGGATACTTTATAAGCGTTGTCATATCCTTATCATAGAGTATTCCGTCAGACGATTTATAATTTTCATTCTTTTCATCAACTGTTATTTCTTTAAGTTCAACGCATCCTTCAAACGCATACTGTCCTATTTCTGAAACATTTTTGCTTATTGTAAAATGGTCGAGCTTTTCGCAGTCATAAAAAGACTGATAACCTATCTTTTCAAGTGTGTCAGGCAATTCAAATTCTTCAAGTGCTTTGCAAGAATAAAAAGCCTCATCACCAATTACTTTAAGATTTACAGGAACATTTATTTTTGAAAGTGTTTCACAGCCGTTAAATGCCCCTTTTGATATTTCTGTTATCGTATCAGGGAGAGTAACTGTTGTAAGTTTTGAAAGTGTTTTAAAGCAGTCCTCACCTATTTCAACAACCTTTTTACCATCTATTTTTTCAGGAACATCAATTGAAGATGTATCATTACCGTCTGTATCAGTATCATAGCACGAAACAATAGTAACTGTATCATCATCATTTACAAAATATGTAAGCTGATCCTGATAAACAGAATAATCATCTGCATTTACTGTTTCCGCTTCTGTTGAAGTTTCTTCAGCCGAAACCTGCAAAAGAGGTGCAGACAAACCAAGTGTCATAACCGAAAAAGTCAGCAAAGACACAACACCTTTTTCAATTTTTTTCATCAGTTTTTTCTCCATTACACTTTAAATCTTTATTTTTATCGGAATTTTTGGTATACATTTTAACTCCGACAAACCAGCCAACCGTTGCACACAAAAGAAATATAACAGCAATGGCAATTATAGTCGGTACACTCATTATTTTTTCTTTCCTTTTCCTGAGATTTTACCTATTATAAGGACTGCACAAAGTGCAATTGCCGCAATAACTATAACACTTATAAGCACTATTGTTATTATCATCTTTGTGCTTAATGAAACACCGCTTTTTTCTTCTGCAACTGTTTCTTCCTGATCAGCTATAAAAGTAAAATTATTTTCATAGTCATTTTCTTCATCTTTTTCAGTTGCATAGCTTTCCGCCTGCGATGTTTTTACACCATATATAATAAACTTGTTTACTGCTTTAAAATCTTCATCATAACCAAAAGCACAATATCCTATGGTTGTTACACTTGCCGGAATACGAACTTCTGTAAGACCTGTTCCAAGAAAAGCGGTCTGTCCGACTTCGGTTAAAGATGTAGGCAAATCAACTGATGTAATTGACTTACAGCAGGCAAAAGCCGCTGAACCGATATATGTAAGTGAATTTGAAAAGTCAACATCTGAAAGACTTTCACAATATGCAAATGCAAACTGTTCAATATCTTCAAGTGATGAAGGCATATCAAGCTTTGTAAGACCTGAATATGCAAATGCCCATTCATCTATTTTAGTAAGACTTTTTGGAAGTGTTACATCTGTAAGTTTTGAATATGCAAAAGCTGAAGGTCCTATATATGTAACATCATTTGGAACAACATAACTTGTTTCAGTTTTTGCTATAGGATATGCATAAAGTGATGTGCCGTCTGAACTCATTAAAACGCCATCTCTTGCAGTATAATTTTTATTGCTGCCTGTTTTATATTCAGTACATTCAGTCATATTAAAAAATACATTTCCGCCAAGATAATTAAGTTCAGAAGGTATTGTTAAAGTTTTTGCTGTACAATCTGCAAAGGCATCTTCGGCTATTGCTGTAACAGTATAGCCGTCTATTTCGTCAGGTATAACGACATCTGTATCGCTTCCTGTATATGCAACTATTCTTATGCTGTTTTCAACATATTCTCCATCATAATGATATTCATCATCTTCTGTATTAATTGAATATGCATAATCGCCGCTTGTTTTAACATCTGCTTCACTTTCTGAAGAAGAAACATCTGTTGATGAATCTTCTTCTGCAAAAGCTGTTATATTAAACATTCCTGCTGAAAGCATAACAGCCAAGGCTGATACTGCCGCAGTTAAATTTTTAAGTTTCATTAAAATTCCTTCCGTTTTATAATAAATTACTCAACAGTTACCGACTTTGCAAGGTTTCTCGGCTTATCAACATCATTGCCTTTAAGCACTGCTGTATAATAAGCTATAAGCTGCAATGGAACAACTGCCGCCATAGGCATAAGTATATCTTCAAGGTCATCAGGAAGTCCGAATTTAAAGTCTGCAACATCTTTTTCAGGCATATAGCCGTCTCTGCAAATGATAATAACAGATGCACCTCTTGCCTTTACTTCCTTTATGTTGCTTATTGTCTTTTCAAAAAGTGACTTCTGAGTTGCAACCGCAATAACAGGCATACCGTCTGAAATAAGTGAAATTGTTCCGTGTTTAAGTTCGCCTGCCGCATAGCTTTCAGAGTGAATATATGAGATTTCTTTAAGTTTTAAAGAACCTTCCATACTAAGTGCATAGTCAAGACCTCTTCCTATATAAAGAAGGCTGTCGGCTGTGATAAGATGTGATGCAATGTATTGTGTATCATCAACATTTTCAAGTATCTTTTTGATATATTCAGGTGTCTGCTGAAGAACAGATGTAAGTCTTTTACATTCCTTTTTATCTATTTTTCCAACTGCATAAGCAAGTTCAAATGCAAGAAGATACATAACTGCAATCTGAACCATATAAGCCTTTGTTGATGCAACCGCAATTTCAGGACCTGCATGAGTATAAATAAGCATATCTGCTTCTCTTGCGATTGAACTTCCCTTTGCGTTTACAATTGCAAGTGTTTTCGCACCCATTTTCTTTGCAAGACGCATTGCTGCAAGGCTGTCGGCTGTTTCGCCTGACTGTGAAATAACTATAACAAGGTCGCCCTCATCTATTATAGGGTCACGGTATCTGAATTCAGATGCAATATCAACTATAACAGGAACTCTTGCAAGTTTTTCTATAACATATTTTCCAACTATTCCTGCATGCATAGCTGTACCGCAGGCTGTAACAAATATTCTCTTTACTGAACGAAGATATTCAGGTGTTATTCCGCATTCTTCAAGATTTGGCATACCATCTGTTATTCTTGGAGTTATTGTTGTTTTAATGGCTGTTGGCTGTTCAAATATTTCTTTCATCATAAAGTGTTCATAACCACACTTTTCAGCCGCATCCATATCCCAGTCTGCTGTTTTGAGTTCTTTTTCTATTTTTTCGCCGTGAACATTATAGACTTCAATTCCGTCATTGCTTAAAACAGCTATTTCATCTGTTTCAAGAAGATAGTAATCTCTTGTATATTTAAGAATTGCTGTAACATCTGAAGCAATAAAGCTTTCGCCCTTGCCAACACCAACTATAAGCGGACTTTCTTTTCTTACAGCATAAAGTCTGTCAGGAAACTCTCTGAATATAATTCCAAGTGCATATGAACCTTCAAGTTCCTGAGTAGCTCTTTCAATAGCTTCGAGCGGGTCATCTTTATAATAGTAATCAATTAAATTAGCCGCAACTTCAGTATCTGTATCACTTTTAAAAGTTTTGCCCTTTGAAAGTAAAAATTCTTTGAGTTCCTTATAGTTTTCTATAATTCCGTTATGAACAATAGTTGTTCTTCCGCCTGCGTGAGGGTGTGCATTGACTGTTGAAGGTTCGCCATGAGTAGCCCATCTTGTATGACCTATACCAACATGACCTGACGGTTTACCCTCTTTTTTCATTTTTTCAACAAGGTCTTTAAGTCTGCCTTTTTCTTTAGCAACTTTTATTTCACCATTATCAAAAACAGCAATTCCTGCTGAGTCATATCCTCTGTATTCAAGTTTTGAAAGTGAATCTATCAAAACATCTGCACAATCTTTCTGTCCTACATATCCCACAATTCCGCACATTGTCAATATGCCTCCTTTATTTACATTTGTATTAAATTATACCATATATTTATAAAAAATGCAATATTTTTCACAAACATTTCATTACAATTACCCTTTGATTACAAGAAAAAGTGTCGTTTTTACTTTAAATTATCATATAAAACCGTCTTTCTTCATCAAAAACTTCAGAAATTCCGTCATAGAATCAAATTCTTTATAAATATATTTTCTATATTCATCTGGCATTACTGCAAGGTCAGGAATAAAAACAGGTTTCATTCCTGCTTCGTATGCACTTTTAATTCCGTTTGGTGAATCTTCCACCGCATAACACTCACAAGGCTCACTGCCTATTGCGTTGCAGGCTTTTAAGTATATTTCAGGGTCAGGTTTTCCCTTTTTAACTGTATCACCCGTCATTATAACGTCGAAAAATCTGTATATTCCAACTTCTTCAAGCTGAGGAAGTGCGTGTGTTGAACTTGTTGATGTTGCAACACCTACTTTATATCCTGCCCTTTTCAGATAGTCAACCGTATCAAAAACGCTCTCTTTAATCGGAACACCCTCTTTTTTCAGAATATTGGCACAATATCTGTGGTATCTTTCGTCAAATTTTGCATAGTCAACATATGGGTATCTTTCTTCAAAAAGAAGTCTTACACCATCTCGGTTTCTGCCCATTGCAAGATCGCCTGCTTCTCTTGCTTCCTTGAAATCAAGACTTTTTGCAGCTTTATCCCAAGCAATATGCATAACTCTTTCTGTGTCAAGAAGAACTCCGTCCATATCGAATATGACTGTTTTTATATCACTCATTTTTTATTTACCTCACAAGCCTTTGCTGCCTTCTGAAGAACAGGGAAAAGAAGTCCGCCGACTATATTTCCGGCTGTTGAAACAAGAAGAAGCACTAAAGTATCTGCACCCCAACCCTTTGCTATTGTTATATAATACATATTTGCGATACAGTGTTCAAATCCTGCAAATATAAATACAAGAACTGCAAAGAAAAGTCCAAGATATTTGCCTATGTCGTGTTTGCCGTTTTTAAATCCATCAACGCCCACATACATCATTATATTACAGAAAATACCAAGTATGAACACACTCAAAAGACTTCCCGAAAGTTTCGCATCAACTATTGATGCTGCTTTTTCAGAATATGTATCTCCGAATCTTGTTAAAAGAAGTGCAAGTCCCACAAGTGCCGCACCTATAAAATTGCCTGCCCAAACTTCTAAAAGTTCTATTATATAAGACGGTTTATTGTCAAAAAGATAGCCGACTTTTCCTGTAAACAGATTATATCCTCTTGTACATATAAGAAAAAGTCCTGTTGTAAATAACACACCGCCAAAAATTTTATTTTCGCATGCAAGATATGCAGTTGCACCAAGACCTATACATATTCCTCCTATAATCGCAAGTATAATTGTGTTTAAATGCTTCATTTTTTACTCCTTAATATAAATTTATTTTTCAATGTCTTTTATGCGACATTATTTTTGAAAATCCTACCCTATATTGTATCACATTATTACTTTTTTTGCAATAGAAAAATTTAAAAAAATTGCAGAAATCAATTTCCGTACTAAAAGAAAAAGGAACTGCCTTTAAAACAGTTCCCTTTTCCTATTTATTTGTAAAGTGTGATAGAATTAAGCATTTTCAGTAAGCTGATTATATCTTTCTTCAAGATAATCATATGCATATGTGCCATGTTCTGCAATATCCATACCAACTTCTTGTTCCTTTTCTGATGTTCTGAGTCCTATTGTATACTTTAATACAAGACATACAATGCTTGCTGCAATTACAACAAATGCAAATACACTTACTTCACCAAGAAGCTGTACTCCAAACTGCTTGAATCCTGCTGTTGCTCCAAGGAATCCGGGTGCAAGTACACCAAATATACCGCTTATGAAATGAAGTGAACCTGCTCCTGCTGCATCATCAATATGAAGCTTCTTATCAACAAATATTGCTGCAAAATATACTACACAAGCTGCAACAACTGCTATAAGACATGAACCTCCAATTGACTGAGTATTTGTTGTTGAACAAATTGCAACAAGTCCTGCAAGCATACCGTTAAATGCTGCTATAACATTAGGCTTCTTTTCTACTATCCAAGAAATAAAGAGTCCTGCAAGTCCGCCTACACCGCCTACAACTGATGATGTTACCGCTGACCATGCTGCTGCGTTATCAAATCCAAGTTCTGAACCAGGGTTGAATCCGTACCAACCGAACCAAAGTAAAATTGCACCAAGTCCGAAAAGTGAAATGCTGTGACCTTTGATTTCTCTTGATTTTCCATTCTTGTCGTACTTATCTGATCTTGCTCCGCACCATGCTGCACATGTAAGAGCTGCTATACCGCCTATTCCGTGAACTGCAAGTGTTCCGGCAAAATCAACTATTCCAAGCTGTGCAAGCCAGCCACCGCCCCATATCCAGTGACTTGCAATAGGATAAATAAACGTTGTCATACAAGCTGAAACTATGAGATAACTGCTAAACTTGAATCTTCCGGCAACTGCACCCGAAATAATTGTTGCTGTTGCACCACAGAAGGCAAGCTGAAAAAAGAAATATATGTAAGGATTTAAAAGAAGGTCTACACAGTTTGACCAGCACGCCATTTCTGTTTTAAATGGATTTAAAAATCCGCTGACCCCAAATAATCCGTGAAAATCATTTCCATATTGAAGTCCGAAACCAACAACTATATAACAAACAACACCAACACAAAAATCCATAAGATTCTTCAGCCAAATGTTTGAACAATGTTTCGACCTCGTACTTCCTGTTTCAAGTAATGCAAAACCAGCCTGCATACTAAATACCAAAACACCACACAAAAATACAAATATTGAATTACCTATATATGTCGCCTTATCATCTGCCCCAAGGTTACTAAGGACTTCCATTGCATCATACGCATTCATAGTTCTTCCTCCTTAAATAAAAAATCTCACAGATAATATATTTAAAATTCATACGCCAATGTATATCGAAATGAAATTTTTAAATATCTCTGTGAGAATTCTGATTATAGTTTTTAACTGATAAGGAAATAATCTTTCTGACCGGTCGTAAGTTTTTTCTTATCTGTTTATGTTTATATTATAGCACACCAATGGGCAACAGTCAATATTTTCATTCTGACACAAATTTGACACTCTGTCAAATTTCAACACATTTAAACATAAGCTGACACATTATTGACAATTTAAAATAATACCCATAAATGGAGGTAGGGCAGATAAAAGCCGCATATACAGCTTTTATCTGCCCTGTTGTATTATGAAAAAAAATTATGATAAAATCTTTAGTTATTTGCTAAGAAGTTTTTCAGCTGATGCAAGCTTTATGCAACAAGCAAAAACTTCAAGTGCCTTTGTAAGGTCTTCAAGCGTTGGGAATGATGGTGCAATTCTTATATTTGTATCCTTAGGGTCTTTTCCATATGGATAAGCTGAACCTGCCGGAGTAAGTACAACACCTGCATCTTTTGCAAGCTGTGCTATTCTCTTTGCACATCCTTCCATTGAATCAAAGCTTATGAAGTAGCCACCCTTTGGTCTTGTATATGTGCCTATTCCAAGAGGTGCAATTTCCTTGTCGAGTATTTCAAGAACCTTATCAAACTTAGGAGCAAGGCTCTTTGCGTGAAGATCCATATGCTTTTCAAGGTTTTCAAACTTGCCGTCAAAGAAAATAACATGACGCATCTGATTGAGTTTATCGTAACCAATTGTTGCATATCCGAGTGCTTTTTTGAGTGAAGCAATATTTGCATCGCTTGCACCGATAAGGGCAACACCTGCACCAGGGAATGTTATCTTTGATGTTGATGCGAAAATATAAACAATGTCTTCATTTCCGCATTTTTTAGCTTCTTCAAATATATTTGTTATTCTTGTATGGTCATCTGTAAGGTGATGAACTGTATATGCATTATCCCAGAAAATTCTGAAATCCTTTGCCTTTGGCTTTAATGCTGCAAATCTCTTTACAACTTCATCACTGAATGAAATACCTGTTGGATTTGAATACTGTGGAACACACCAGATACCCTTGATTGACTCATCTTCTGAAACAAGTTTTTCAACCATATCCATATCAGGACCATCATCATTCATAGGTACATTTATCATTTCAAAACCGAAAAATTCAGTAATTGCAAAATGTCTGTCGTAACCCGGAACAGGACAGAGGAATTTAAGTTTTCCCTGCTGACTGAATGGCTTTCCGCCAAGCACACCGTGAGAAAATGCCATCTGCATTACCCAGAACATAATGTTAAGGCTTGAGTTACCAAAAATTATAACATTCTTTTCAGGAACACCTGCCATAGGTGCAAGAAGTTTCTTTGCTTCAGGAATACCGTCAAGTGTACCATAGTTGCGGCAATCCATTCCGTTTTCTGAAACAAGATTATCCTTATTTAAAACGTTAAGCATATCAAGTGTAAGGTCAAGCTGTTCAGGTGATGGCTTACCTCTTGACATATTAAGGTTAAGACCTTCTGCCTTATACTCGTTATACTCTTTTTCACATTCAGCTTTAAACTGTTCAAGCTGCTCTTTTGACATTTCACAAAGTTTCATAAATGCTACTCCTTAAAATTCTCTTTGCTTTTATTAAAAGCCTCTGCGGCTCTTTCTCGCAGTTTTCCTGCGACACCTGTTATATTATATCACATACTGTCGCCTTTTGCAAGTAATACAGAGCATTTTTAATATTTTAAACTATTTTTTTTAGTTTTAAAATAAATTCATTACCCATAATAGTAAGGAATAAATCCCATATTGAACGCATTAGTAGATGCACCTTTTAAAATTGCTTCATCATCTTCCGCAAATTCAACTCTATTATAAATATCTTCATTAAAAAGTTCCTTGACCGCTTCTTTAAAAAGAGGAAACAGATAATCCGACAGTACAAAGCCCGTGACAACTATTTTATCAGCCGAAAAAGTTGAAAGCATATTATAAAGCAAAACAGCAAGACCGCTTAATTTTCTTTTCATATATTTAACTGAAAGAGGTTCTTTGACTGCCAAAAAGTGCCCAAGTGTCTGTATATAATGGTCATACATATCTTTTTTAAATGCATTTTCGCAGGCTCTTTCAACTTCAGGCGAACATTCGCTGTCGTTATATATATCGTATATAATATTTTTCGGATTTATTTCATGTGAAACTGTTCCATCTTTCAAAATTTTCTGATTTTCAATGTTAGAATAATCATATTTTATAATGCAGGATTTAAGATTTTTTTCAAGCACATCAAGGAACTGCAAACCTGTGTAATACTGAACATATGTTATTGTCTGTGCTTCTTTAAAATCAAAAAGCATAACTTTATATCTTTGAGATGTTACCTTGGCTGAAAAATTCCTGTCAAAATAATATATTCCCAAAGCTGTCGATATTGATGTTACAAAAAATCTTTGATTAATATTCTCTTTAAGAACACTTTCCAGTGTTTCAAAAGACATTTCATCACGGCACATAGTTACCTGAAGTTCGTTATAACATTTTTCTGAAACTGCAACAGATGAACCAACTATATCGCTGCTGCTAAGGCAACTATGTTCAAGAAAATCGTTATATATCTTCTTTATCATTTCAACTGCCGTATCTATCGACAAATTTGATATGTTATACTTAACTTTTTCAAGAATTTTAAGTTTTAAAGTTGAAAGTACACCTGTAATTGCACTTTTTTCAATTAAAAAACCAAAAGTAAAACAAACAGAATCATTTGCATCAAGCAGATTGCTATATCTGCCTTTTACAGATTTATTTCCAACCTTTTTTTCATATCCTGTTGAAATTACAAGGTCTTTTGCTGAAAGTTCATTCGTTCTTGCAAGAATAGAAGCATTTGTCAGCAAAAGAGAATCCCTTATATCTCCCTTTGAAATAGGACCGTCTCTGACGATTTTTTTTATTACTCTGAAAGTGTTGTATTTTTTTAATTCTACAGACATTTTCTTAACCTCACATTTTTCAATTGTCCTGTAAATCCTGATAAAATATCTTATACCACGATATTTAGTAATTTATAATACCGCTGTCATAATTTTAGTCATAAGAGGAAGTGTTGCTATTGATAATATTGTTGCAACCGCAAAAATTTCCGATGCATAATCCGCATTTTTATCATATTGAAGTGCAAAAAGAGTTCCCATTGATGCAGAAGGTGCAGCCGATGCCATTATAACAACCGCCTTGACAACAGGGTCTATCGGCACAAACATCACAATAAGTGAAACAATAAGCGGAATGATAATCAGCTTGACAGCTGAACAATAGTAAATTCTCCACTTTTTCAGACCTTTGAAAAATCCGCTTCTTGCAATTGTTCCGCCCGAAACTATCATAGCAAGAGGTGTGTTCATATTTGCAATGTGAGTTATTGCACTCGTTACAACTTCAGGAAGTTCAATCTGTGTTACAAATCGTATAAGACCAAGAAAAATAGCTATCATTGTTGTTGAATAGAATACCTTTAAAACAGATTTTAAATCCCTTTTACCCGACATCATAATAACTCCGTGACTCCACACGCAAAGATTGAAAGCAGTTAAATAAGCCGTTAAATAAAACACACCGTCATAGCCATACATTGCATTTATAAGCGGTATACCCATAAACCCGCAATTACTGTAGATAACAGAAAATCTTTCTATTTCCGTTTCCCTGCCGTCCTTTTTTCTGATAAAAATATAGGCAGTAACCACAGCTGCAATCATAGCAAGAGCCGAAAAAAGAAGTGTAAAAAGCAGATTTTCAAGCAATGCTGTTTCAAATTTTTTGTTATATGCAATAAATATCATTGCAGGATTAACAATCTGTAAAAGAAGCTTTGAAAGCTGTTTACATGTTTTTTCCGAAAGCATATTAATTTTTGCACATATAACACCCACGATTATCAAAAGAAACATCGTGATAGATTGATTCAGCACCGTTAAAGTCATTTTTTACCTCCGTATAGCACAATTTAAACAGCGTATGTGCGATTTACATCAAAATTATAACATAATTTTTTATCAATATTATTAATCCATTGTTTTTAAATTTTAAATTATTAAAGGTCGCATATTAATTCCCGAAACTGCAAGTGCAATTGTGTCAGGAATTTTCTCAAAATCCGCAACCATTGAGTTAGGTTTGTTCAGCGGATCGTCCTGAACCATGGGAACAAGGTATATTTTTTTCATCTTTAAAACAGAACCAATATTTGCGGCACTTTGGGAAAGTGCATCATTTGTTGCAATTGCAAGGACAACCGGTTTATTTTTTCTCAAATGAGATTTGACTGCCATAGTTGCACTTGTATCATTTATCCCGTGAACAATTTTTCCCAAAGTATTTGAAGTACACGGTGCAACCACCAAAACATCGGCATAATCTTTAGGACCAAAAGGTTCAGTTTCGACTATTGTTGTAAAAGGTTTTCTTCCGCAAATTGATGTCACATCTTCGGCAAGCTGCGTAGCTTTATAAAATCTTGTATCAAAAGATGCCGTATTTTCGGATAAAACAGGAATTATTTCCGCATTCATTTCTTTCAATCGTTTTATCTGCTCTAAACTTTTTTTCAATGTACAAAAAGAACCGGTCAGAACATAACCTATTCTCATTCCTCTAAAATCATAATTCATAAACTACTCTCCATTATTCTAAAAATTTCTTCAGCAATAAATCTTGCTGCCGATTTGGGTGCGGTATACCCCGGAGCGGTAGTTTTAAGATGACATCATTTCATAAAAATGGTAATTAAATTATCGTTTAAAGAAGCGTGGTCGATAAAAATTTTTATAATTTCTCTTTTATCTGCAATTTTCATAATATCCCATTTAAGCCTTAAATCAGACAATATTTTCTTTGAATCAGGAATATTTCTGCTATGCATAATTTCAAAATTTTCTTTTCTTTCACTGTATATTTTCTGAAACTTTTCAACATCTTTTTCAAGCATAAGCTTATCAGTATATGTATTAAAAATATTATTTTTTCCAATCAGATTAATTTCACTAATTTTATCGCAAACAGATTCAAAAAATATTTTCTCTATAATGCCTGTTTTCAGGGCTTTATATCCATTACAAATTAAAGAACGCTTTCCCTGACATTGAAGATAAAAATTTCCTTTTCCATTAGATTTTACATAAACACTTCTTGCACATTTTTCACAAATTATCATTCCCTGCAAAAAAGATGTTTCTCCCTTGCCAAGATTTCTATTTTTCCCCTGATATTTTATAAGTTTCTGGGTTTCAATCCATAAATTTTCATTAATAAAGCCTTTGTGTTCAGATGGATATATTTCATTTTTTACCTTGATATAGCCATTATAATTATTTTTAGAATTATAATTAAATTTCAGATTATTGTTTTGGAAAAAGTTTTCAACATCCTCTCCACTTTCAACATAAATAACATTTTTGAGAATTTTTAAAATTCCACTACCTGAAAATTTTCCGGATAAATTATATTTTTCATTTACCAGATATGCGGTTTTTTCACAATTTTGGGCTTTAAGGTATATATTAAAAATATCTTTTACTATTTCAGATTCATCAACGTTTTCAATTATATATTTTTTATCCTTATCACAATAAATTTTATATCCAAAAGGAACTTTTCCGCCAAGATATTTCATCTCAGATGCCCTTATTTTGTAGTTGTCGGAAATTCGCTGAACAATTGCTTTTCTTTCCATTTCAGCAAACATTATCAAAATTCGCAGCATAAATTTGCCTATTTCTGTTGAAGTATCAAAATTTTCTGAACAGGAAAACAAATGCACATTATATTTTTCAAGTTTTTCCTGAATTTTCACAAAATCCGAAAGTGAACGTGATATTCTGTCAAATCTGTATATTATAATTTTGTTGATTTTTTTCAATTCAACATCTTTCATCATCTTTTCAAAAGCTGGTCTTGAAATATTTTTTCCGCTCCAACCCTTATCTTCATAAATTTCGGTATTATCCCTATTTTCAGCAAATTTCAGACATATTTCTTTTTGCCCAAATATAGATAAAGAACCTTCCTTATCAAGTGATTGTCTTAAATATATTGCAGTTTTCATTTTATCACCTCAATATATTTATATTAAAAAAATTTCAGAATAAAACAAAAAGAGGCACACCGAAGTGTACCTCTTAAAAATTACTTTTTAAAAGATGATGTAAATTCAGTTTGAATTACTTTCTCTTTCTTGAAGCAACTGCAACGCCACCGATTACTGCAACTGCTGCTGCTGCGCCAGCGATAGGAAGAGCTTCACCTGTAGCAGGTGATGAACCAGCCTTCTTAACTGTCTTTGCAGCTGCCTTTGTTGATGAAGCTGCTGTTGTAGCTGCTGCTGTTGT
>JALEJO010000125.1 GCA_022769365.1 Oscillospiraceae bacterium
TCCTGTCCAGCGCCGCAAAATTCGCAAAACTTAGTTCCATCCTGTATTTCTTTTCCGCAATTTTTACAAAACATTATATTTTTCCTTTCTTTTCATTACTTACTTCTTATCACTGCAATCATAAGTATAATAAATCCAATAACATCTAAAATACCAACTCCAATTGCAATATAAGCCTTTTCACGTTCAGGTTCATTATTACG
This sequence comes from Oscillospiraceae bacterium, assembly GCA_022769365.1. Taxonomy (GTDB): domain Bacteria; phylum Bacillota; class Clostridia; order Oscillospirales; family Ruminococcaceae; genus Ruminococcus_C. Next base: position 204 of record JALEJO010000125.1, read on the forward strand.
AATTGCAAGGTATCCAAAATAAATTGCTGGTGCCCCTGCAATTAACTGTATTCCGCAACAACACCAAAATAACAGCCCAAATACAGCAGCTTTCAGAGCAGTACTTGCGTAACTTGTTACTTTACCTTCTTGTGAAGCTGATTCATCTTTTGATGGCTGAGCTGTAATTACACTGTTTTCTTTTGATGAATTATCTTGAGAAGCACCACAATTTGGGCAAAATCTTGTTTCATCACTTATTTCTTTTCCACATTCTTTACAAAACAATTTTTTCTCCTTTTGGTTATTTGAATGCAAATCAAGAGAGTTTTTGACCTTTATATCTTTAACTTGATTTAAACACTCAACCAATTTTGATATATAAAAAAGCTTTTCAGTGTCAGTGTCGGATAAATTTATATTTTCAATTTTGCTTCCGCAATTCTTGCAAAATTTTGAATTGTTTTCTATCTCTTTTCCACAGTTTTTACAAAACATAATAAATATTTTCCTTATCTGATACCTGTTTCACTTTTTAAGTATGTAAAAAATTCATCAATTTCTTTATTTTTCGGAACTACTTTAATTTTAAAGGTCTTGTTATCCGCTGTCATAATAGATATTTCACGATATTTTCTGAATATTATCGATAAAACTGCCATAACAGCAGCTACCAGAGCAACAGCAATACCTCCACAAACGAGAGTAATTATTCCAACAATTACCAAAATTGCAAAACAGAAAATCACATAAGGACTTATCTTTGTTTTTTCTTCAATCTTGTTAATTGAACCATATGGAATTTGTATTTTATGAAGTCCCTTACAATACAAAAGATGGTCATCATTGAAACCAACAGCACGTCTGCTAATTCTGAAACTTCGTATATTGAATCCAATGTAGTAATCAAACACATATGCCTTTCCAATATAGGATTCTCTTGGAATATTTCTATTTTCCTCAACAGAAACATTTGTCTTTGTTGTGTTTTCTACAGTAGTACTGCTGCCATTTGAACCCTCAATCTTTGCACCACATTCGGAACAAAATGCGACACCATCTTTTATTTCTTTTCCGCAATTTTTACAAAACATAATAAAAATTCTCCTTTTTAATTTTAATATAAATTTTTAAATCCATAATTAAAGAAATCAAATATTTGATGCATAATCAGACCTGATTTTTTCTTCTGAATCTTCATATGTCAAACCTAAAATTTCATATAAACGAACCAAAAGCAAAGCATTTTCATTTGGAATATTTCTTATTTGTTCTGCTTTTTCATGTTCACCGATTTTATCAAGAAAAATTTCAAGTTCGCCATTTGAATAGCTGTAAATAAGTTCATCTATGCAAAAACAGCGTTTCAAATCATTCAGACTTGTTAATACTTCGCCATTCATAAGCATTTTCCTCACCTCCTGCAAATATAATAACATATTTTTACACACATATAAATATAAAACAGTTCCAAAAAAAATTTAAATTTTCGGAACTGTTTTTAATTGACTAAATTATATTTTTATAAAATTAACTGAACAATCAAGCATTAAGTGTCCAAGATATATTTCTGATTCTTCATACAGAAAAAGTTCTGCATATTCAGAAAAATCAACGTAATATGGGAGTTTTTCTGCACATTCCTTTATATCATATCCATAACAAAGAGCGGTTAAAAATTCTATTATTAAATCATCTGAAACTGTTTTTCTCCATTTTCTGTAAAGTCTTGAGTTTTGATTTTCAAATTCATACAAATCATATTCTGTATAGTCATCATAACAAAAAAGCATCGGAAAACTTGCAGGTTCAAGTCGATATATTTTCCGACTTAAAACCATAGGAATTTCATACTCAACCTGACATTGCGTGTAATACCATTCACTCAGCGGTGAGAGATTTGCAAAACAAAAATCACAAAATTCAATATCAATCTCAGGTTCATCTGAATATGCCCTGTGCAGATGTTCATAAAGTTCAACTGCTGACTGATATGTATTGAAATTTTTTCCGTTATCATGCAAAATATTATATTTTTGATATTGAAAAACTGCTTTTATATTAGGCAGAAAATTTTCTCTGTTTTGCATCATTCCATGTTTTCTTGAAAGTACTGCATAAATAATATACGGCTTTGCAGATTTCATTTCTTTATCACTATTCAAATATGTAATTAGGGCATTGAGATTATCCCTGAATATAGCATTTTTCACATCAAAATCATGTTGTTCAAAAAGTTTAAAAAGTAAATCTAATTCTTCTGAACAATCAATATTTTCCATATAAATCGACTTTTTAAGATAATCTCTTATTTGATTTAATTTATTGGCATTTTCAATATTAGATTTTAAAAATGCTGTCAATTCATTGATTTTTTCTTGCTGACGAAAATAATTTAACACTGATTGTTCATCAGTTCTATCATAAGAATTTATTTCATTCAGCAAACCCAAATCTGTAATTATGCAAAGATATATATATTGCAAATCTGAATTTTCAGGATTGCTTTCAATCTGCTCCATAAGGTCAAAACAAGTCTGAACAAAATTTTCTGTATTTATTAAATTTTCAGAACATAACTTCTTAAATTTTTTCTGAAAATTAGAGATTTCAGTTTTTGCCTCATCGAATGTAACACCGTTTTTATCAAGTATTTCCTGCAAAGATTTATATTCTTCAACCTGCTTATTCAGATATTTATAAACCTCATAATCCATATCAATTCCCATGATTCAGTTTTCTCCTTATCTCTTTTTTTATTCTTTTACCCTCTGAACTATTTAAAATTTCAAGCATTTCCATATGATTTAAAATCAATTCTTTCCATAAATAATCGTCCGATTCTTTGCATAGTTCCAAAATTAATATCATATGTTCAAACTCTGTGATTTCTTCAGTTCTATAAATTCGCTTTAAAGTTATTTTCTGTACGTCCTTCATCTGTTATCACCTGATTATATTATACAATTTTTTTGTAGTTTTTTCAATAGTTTAATCTTCTTGGCTCTTGGATATTTTTTATTTCTTCTTTCTTCTTTTAATCTCGCTATATTCATATCTCTATTTTATCATTTTTTTCTGAAAAATAAAAAGTAAATGCTGGTGCCGTGGAGATTATATGTTCATCAATTGACTTTTACACGCAAATATGTTATAATCATTATAAATTAATGTAGATAGCAGCTTTACAAATTTGAAGATTTAAAGGAGAACATCTATGAAAGATAAAAGTATTTTAATTAGTATGGGAATTATTATTTATATTGCTATGTCTGGAATTGATAGATTTGTTTATCATATACCTAATGCTATTTATATTCCAGTGGCAGTTCTTGGTATCGCTTTAATTTTAATTGGCTTTGTCAAAAATAAATCTAAATAACAAAAGGAGATAAATTTATGACAGATAAGAATACAAAAAAGTGTATCCTGACAAAAAGAATTATTAATATTATTACTTCGGTTATTTTAGTTATTATCGCAGAAATTATTTCAGAAAAGTTTTTTGATGAATCATTTATCTGGGCTTTAACAATGATGATAATCCTTTTTATAATTTTTATACCTGTAAGATTATTTATTGACAAAAAAGCAGATGCTTATTATGAACAGAAAACCAAATTATAATTCTGGCTTGAAGGACAAAATAAATCAGGAATAAAAAGAAGTAATAAGTATTATTTATATCATCCTATAGTAATGCTGTTGACAGTGACATCACATTAATAAATCTATTTTTTTATTCTTATTTTTAGTAGATGACTGTTTAATATAACATATAGAACAAATTTTATGAATTATAAACAAATCCAATTGCACCACTTGACAAAATAAAATAACAGTGTTATAATAACAGTGTTATTAAATAAAGGAGTTTAGAGATGAGGCAGGAAACAAAAGGGGTAACAGAGTCGCTGCTTGAAAGTGCAAAGAAAGAATTTTTGAAATATGGTTTTTATAATGCCAGTCTTCGCAGGATTTCATCTGAAAGTGGAGTAAGTACAAATTCAATATATACAAGATTTGGAGATAAATCAGGACTTTTCAATGCAATTGTTGAAGACGCTGCAAATGGTCTTATGAAAATTTATAATGAAAGTATAGATGAAGCCTCAAACTGCGGTGATGCTTTTTCTGCTGTTAATTCAGGTAATGAGGGAACAGAAATTGTTTTAAAATATATTTATGATAATTTCGATGCTTTTAAACTTATATTTTGCAGTTCATCAGGAACCGAATATGAAAATTATTTTGATAAGCTTGCAGAAACAGAAGAAAAGTATTACAAAGAGTTTGTCAAACAATATGCAAATGAAAATTGTAATATAAGTGATTTTTTTATTCATGTTGTTTGCAGAACGGGTTGGCAGTATATTTATGAGCTTGTATCCCATAACATTTCTTACGAAGAAGCGAAAGCTTTTATGAAAAATATAAGAGAATACAGGTTTGCAGGCTGGAAAAAAATTCTTGGTTTAATTTGAAAAAAAGCAGATTTTTTCTGCTTTTTAAATAGCTAAAAGTTAGCATAATCTAACTTAAATTTAAGGAGGTTTTTTTGTGAAACAAAAAAAGAAAAAATCATTTTCAATTTTAATGCAATATGCAGAAGGGCATAAATATTTTACATATGCTTCCATAATTTTAGCCGCAGCAAGTGCAATTATTGCATTAGTGCCTTTTTATAAAATCTGGCAGATAATCAAAGAAATACTTGAAGTAAGACCTGATTATCCAGAGGCAGTAAATATAAGCAGGTATGGCTGGGAGGCAGTTGGCTTTGCTTTGCTTGGAATGGTTATATATATTGCTGCTTTGATGTGTTCTCATAAGGCGGCATTCAGGGTTCAGGCTAATATGAGAATAAGTATGATGAACACATAATGAAATTACCGCTTGGTTATGTCGATTCAGAAGGAACAGGAAAAATACGTAAAATAGTCATTGATTCAAGTGCGGCAACAGAAACATTTCTTGCACATAATCTTCCTGATAAAGCTGTTTCTTATGCAACTCCTGTCGGACTTCTTGCTATGATGATGATATTTGACTGGAAACTTGGTCTTATATGTCTTATTCCTGCTGTTATTGCATTTGTACTTATGGGAACTCTTATGATGGGACCAAAAATGGCAGAAGATATGAAACAGTATCAGAATGCACTTGAAGCAATGTCAGCGGAAGCAGTTGAATATGTTAGAGGAATTCCTGTTGTAAAAACTTTTGGACAAACAATTTATACATTTAAACGCTTTAAAGCTGCCATTGATGAATATGAAAAGTGGACACTCGGATATACAAAAAATATGATGTTGCCTATGGTGGCATTTACAACTGCTGCAAATGCAATTTTTGCCGTAATAATCATAGCTGCATTTATTTTTACATCAAATGGTGTGACAGATAATTTTGTTTTAAATTTATTTTTCTATATGATAATAACTTCTGTTTTAACTGTTACACTTATGAAAGTTGCATATGCAGGTGAATCACAAATGATTGTTGATGATGCACTTAACAGAATGTATGAAATTCTTGAAACTGAACCTCTTCCAGAAACAGAAAAAGAAGAAACACCAAAAGATTCATCTATTAAACTTGATAATATTACATTTGCATATGAAAATTCATCTAACAATGCAATTGATGGCGTTAGTCTTTCGGTTAAATCAGGAGAACATATTGCCCTTGTTGGTCCGTCAGGAGGAGGGAAAACAACACTTGCTTCTCTTATTGCACGCTTCTGGGACGTAAAAAGCGGAAGCATAAAAATTGGTGGTGCAGATGTCAAAAATATTCCGATGAATTCTCTTATGAATTATGTTTCATATGTTTTTCAGGATAGTAAGATGCTTAAAATGAGTATTAAGGATAATATTCGTATGGGTAAACCTGATGCAACAGATGAGGAAATTATAAATGCTCTTCATGATGCACAATGTATGGATATTATTGAAAAACTTCCTGATGGAATTGACACAATGATAGGTTCAAAAGGTATATATGTTTCAGGAGGAGAATGTCAGCGTCTTTCAATAGCGAGAGCATTTTTGAAAAATGCACCTGTTTTGATTCTTGATGAAGCAACAGCTTTTGCAGACCCTGATAATGAAAGACTTGTTCAGCAGGCTTTTGAAAAACTTTCAAAAAATAAAACAGTCATAATGATTGCACACAGATTATCAACAATTACAAATGCAGATAATATATATGTTATGTCAGATGGAAAAATAGCAGAAAGCGGAACACATAACGAGCTTCTTTCAAAAGGCGGAATATATAATCATATGTGGAATGAATATAATAAATCTGTTAATTGGCAGGTTGGAAAGGCAGGAAAGAAATAATGAATATTACTGAAAAACTGAAACATAAATATGCACTTTCAGATACAGGTGCAAAAGCTATGATACGAGCTTTTCTTGCTGTTACAATAGCAAACCTTGCACTTATGCTGCCTGTAGGTTTACTTTATGAACTTTCATCATACCTTCTTGATGGAAAACTTCCAAGAGATAAATTTGTTTTCTTTATTGCTGCAATTATTATTGCACTTATCCTGATTATATTAACAACGATTTTTCAATATCGTTCAACATTTCTTTCAACCTATATAGAAAGTGGAGTAAGACGAAGAACCCTTGCTGAAAAATTAAGAAAAATACCTCTTTCGTTCTTTGGAAAAAAAGACCTTGCAGACCTTACAAACACAATTATGACAGATTGTGCAAAAATTGAAACAGCATCATCACACTGGATTCCTGAACTTGTCGGAGCAATAATTTCAACAACAATTATCATCATAAGTCTTTTCTTTTTCAATTGGAAAATGGCAATTGCTGCTGTTTGGGTTATGCCCGTTGCATTTCTTATTGTGCTTTTTTCAAAAAAAGTAATGTCAAACGTTCATAAAAAAACAGTAGAATACAGAATCGATTGTCTTGATGGGATTCAAGAAGGACTTGAAACACTTCGTGATCTTCGTTCTTATAATATGACTGATAACTATTCAAAAGGTTTAAATAAAAAAATAAAAGCGGTTGAAAAGCATGCAATTGTTGCAGAATTTTCAAATGCGGCTTTCGTTTGTTCAGCACAAATGGTACTGAAACTTGGAATAGGTACGGTTGCAGTTGTAGGAAGTTTTCTTCTTATAAATGGAGAAATAAATATACTTACATTCTTTATGTTTCTTCTTGTTGTAACAAGAATGTACGAACCTCTCCAAATTTCTCTTCAGAATTTATCTGCAATAATAAGTATTGATGTGAACTGTAAACGTATGGATGAAATCCTTTCTCATGAAGAACAAACAGGAAAAGAAACCCTTGATAATAAAGGTTTTGATATTAAATTCAATCACGTTGCATTTTCATATAAAAACGGAGAACAAATTCTCTCTGACGTAAGCTTTACAGCAAAGCAGGGTGAAGTAACGGCTTTAATAGGACCATCAGGCGGCGGTAAAACAACAGTTTCAAGACTTGCTGCAAGATTCTGGGATATTAATAAAGGAAAAATCACAGTTGGCGGAATGGATATTTCAGAAATAAATCCTGAAAAATTACTTTCTCTTTACTCTATTGTTTTTAAGGACGTAACATTATTCAATAATACAGTTATGGAAAATATCAGAATAGGAAAGAAAGATGCAACTGATGAAGAAGTAATTGCTGCTGCAAAGCTTGCACATTGCGAAGAATTCGTTGAAAAAATGCCTGAAAAATGGAATAGTATGATTGGTGAAAACGGTTCAGAACTTTCAGGAGGAGAAAGACAGCGTATTTCAATTGCAAGAGCATTTCTTAAAGATGCACCTGTTATTCTTATGGACGAAGCAACTGCCTCTCTTGATGTTGATAATGAATCGCTTATTCAGGAATCAATTTCAAAACTCATAAAAAATAAAACTGTTCTCATAATTGCTCACAGAATGAGAACCGTAGACGGTGTTGACAAAATAATCGTTTTAAAAGACGGAAAAGTTGCTGAATCAGGTTCACCGGAAGAACTTAAAAATTTAAATGGTATTTATAAACATATGTCGGATATTCAACTTTCTTCAAGTCAGTGGAAGTACTAATTTTTTGAGGAAATTATACATTTTTCGGATAATGAGATAGAAACAGAAAAGAAATATAATAGAATATGATATGCTGTATCTGAAGTTCAAAAAATTCTCAGAAATTAATATTTTCTGAGAATTTTTCTTAGTTATGAAAATTTTGAACAACTAATATGGTATAATAATATTAAATTAAAAGTGTACAATATAAAACATAGAAAAATAATTTATAATTAGTATTGACAAACTAAGAAAAGTATTGTACAATATATACATATATTTGTACACGATTTGAAAAAATATATAGTTGGGAGAAAAAATATGGAATTTACTGCACATATAGATGAAAACGATAGTATCCAAACGGTTAAGGAACATTGCGTATCAGTTTCTGAAATATCTTCTAAAATGCTTGAAAAAGTTAATTTAGAAAAAACTGCTAAAGTTGCAGGTTTGCTTCATGATGCAGGGAAATGCACGAAAGACTTTGATAAATATATCAATGACAGTCATATGCATAAAAATGTCAAAAAAGGGTCAGTAATACATACATTTGCAGGTGTTGAATATTTTTTAAGAAAATATCATAAAAATAAAATCCTTGATTTTCCTGAAATAACATCTGAAATAGTTGCTTGTGCAGTTGGCAGTCATCACGGACTACTTGATCTGTTTGATGAAAATCAGAAATCAGCTTTTGTTCACAGACTGAATAAACAACCTGAATACGATGAAAATGCAATAAATAATTTTTTAAAGACAGTAGAAACAGAAGATAAAATTGATATAATATACAAACAAGCTATTGATGAAATTAAAAAATGTTTTGATATCATTCAGGGGATTTGCAATGATTCGGATGATGATATATACGATGAAGAAATGATGTTTTACGCCGGACTTCTTTGCAGACTTATTACATCGTCTTTGATTGATGCGGACAGGCTTGATACAATGCACTTTATGACAAAGAAAAACATACCAAATTTTGATTCAAAAAAAGTATTTGGAAAATGTTCGGATAATTTTGAAGAATATATAAGTCATTTTGAATCTAAAAGTGAAATATCGGAAGCAAGAAAAAAGTTATCAGATTTATGTAAATTAAAAAGCGTTGAATCGAATGGAATCTACAGATTAAATATACCAACAGGCGGTGGAAAAACTTTATCGGGTTTACGTTTTGCTGTTAATCATGCTATTAAAAACAATATGGACAGAATAATATATGTTTCGCCTTTGTTGAGTATACTCGAACAGAATGCAAAAGAAATTCGCAAGGCACTTAATTATGACGATGTTATTCTTGAACATCATTCAAATGTTGTAAATGATTCATATAATGCAGATGATATTGACAAATTTGACCTTTTGACAGAAAATTGGAATGCTCCTGTTATAATCACAACACTTGTTCAGTTCTTAAATACATTGTTTAAAAGCAAAACTTCATCTGTTAGAAGATTTCATTCTCTGTGTAATAGTGTAATTATAATAGATGAAGTTCAGACAGTTCCTGTAAAAATGCTTTCGCTTTTTAATCTTGCAATGAATTTTCTGGTTAAAGTCTGTCATTCAACGGTTATACTTTGTTCTGCAACGCAGCCTGACTTGAAATCAGAAAAACAAGAGCATAAACTTATTTCAGATGAAAAAAATATAATTTCAGATGATGAAATTGCTGTATACAAGAATGTATTTAAAAGAAATAATATAATTGATAAAGGTGTATGCAGGTTTGAAAATATTCCTGAACTTGTTTCGGAAATGATTTGCAAGTATAACAGTGTTCTTGTAGTTTGCAATACTAAAAGTGAATCAAGCAAATTATATAGTATGATGTCAGAAAAATTTCCTAATGATGCTGTAAAAAAATATCATTTATCTGCATCAATGTGCATTCAGCACAGACGTGATGTTGTTGAAGAATTAAAACAGTCTCTATCAGGTAAAGAAAAAGTTATCTGTATTTCAACTCAGGTTATAGAAGCAGGCGTTGATATATCGTTTGATTCAGCAATAAGAGTAATGGCGGGAATGGACAGTATTGTTCAGACAGCAGGACGTGTAAACAGAAATGGTGAAAATAATTCTGATTCACCTGTATATATTGTTGATTGTGCAGATGAAAATCTTAAAAAGCTTGAAGATATAAGTAAAGCTAAAACTTCAACAACTTGTTTACTTAATGTATTTAAAGCAAATTCTGAAAAATATGAAAACGATTTGTCATCTGATGAATCAATAAAATATTATTACAATAATTTATATTCATCATATAATATTGGTTATATGGATTATACAGTAAAAAACAAAGGTTCAGTGTTTGAAATGCTTTCTATAAATGATAAATTTGTAGGCGAAAACAAAGAAGCAGAAAATTATTTTATGAGACAGGCTTTTGAAACAGCAGGGAAGAGCTTTGAAGCACTTGAAAGCTGTCAGAATACAGTTATTGTTCCATATAAGGAATCTGAAGATATTATAGCAAAACTGTTTACTGAAAAGGCACTTTATGATATTTCATATATGAACGAACTTCTGGATTCTTTGAAAAGTTATACAGTTTCGATGTTTGATTATCATATTAAAAAGATTATGGAGTCAGATGGAATAACCTGCTTAGGAGGCAGAATTTTAATTCTTGATAAGGAATTTTATAATTCTAAAATCGGCTTTGTTACAGAAAAACAGGAAGGAGAAAGTGAATGCGATACCCAAATATTGTAGAGTTTAAAGTTACAGGCGATTATGCACTTTTTTCAGACCCACTTATGCGTGTGGGCGGTGAAAAATGTACTTATCAGATACCTACATATGAGGCATTGAAAGGCGTTTTGTCGTCAGTTTATTGGAAACCGACTTTCATATGGTATATTGATAAGGTACGTGTAATTAATAAAATTCAAACGGAAGTTAAAGGGATAAGACCAATTAAATATAATGGTGGCAATGACCTTTCATATTACACATATTTAAAAAATTGTGAATATCAGGTTCAGGCACATTTTGAATGGAATTACAACAGACCTGAACTTGAAAAAGACAGAAATGAAAATAAACATCACGAAATAGCAAAGAGAATGATTTTAAAAGGCGGCAGGCGAGATATTTTTCTTGGTACAAGGGAATGTCAG
>JALEJO010000132.1 GCA_022769365.1 Oscillospiraceae bacterium
GTGTAGCTTATATTTGCTATTCCCATTCTTAAAGCTTTATAATATATTTCCATTTTTAATTTATGAGTAGGGACAGCAATCAAAAATTTTTCATCTGGGTGTTCCATCATATGATTAAGATACAGATTTGTTTTGCCTATTCCCGTCTGTGCTCTTATTATATGTAAACCTTGATGTTCTGAATATACAGCTTCAAGAAACTTTTCTTTCAGGTCTGCTTCGGCTTCTTTTATAGAAACATATTCTTTTTTTACAACAGGCAGTATTGTGCTTTTTCCTGGTTTTGCCGTCAGAATCATATTTTTTGCATGAAGGCAATCTTTTTCATAAGGACAGTTGGCACAACTTCCAGGTTTATAATCAAGCCCAATCAGCGTATTAAGAATTATTTTCCAGTTACGTTTATGATATGCTTCATATTCAGCATTTTGACCTTTATTCAAAATATTTAAGAATATATTTTTGCCTTTTTCAATATTAATCAGGTTGGTTGCAATGTGCAGCAATTCAGGATAGTAGTAATACTCTGAACCATCAAAAAAATCTCTGAAAAGCCTACATCTTTTGTACATGGTGTTCCAGTCAAGATTCCTTGTTACTTGTCTTCTGCTTTTTTTAGCATTAACAGATTTATGAGTATGTGTAGTTTGAGAAACTGCATTTTGAAAAAAAGTCCCATTATTTATGACAGGACTATTCTTTTTATATTCTATATTATTCGATGTATAAAACTTTTGTATTTCTCTTGAATAATGTTTTTCATCATATTTTTCGGCCATACAAGAATTAAAAGCAATCAGTATTTCTTCTATTGATATTTCATTTGGAGAGTCTGCAAGGTACAACAAACCTTTGCCGCCAAAGAACATAAGGGCTGAATCTTTACAAGCTTTATCACAGCTGTCAAATATTTTCATAAAAATATTGATTAAAGATTTTGCAGTAAAAGAATCTGTTACGGGATTATCAAGAGCAAATACGACTCTAAATTTCTCATGTTCTGTTGTATAAGAAAAAGTTTTGTATGCAAACAGCATTTTCAAGTGATAGTGTTTTGCCTTTTGCTGTATGACATGGAATGGAATGCCATCGTCAAAGTCAAGACCGATCAGCTGCTGAGATTTAAAATTTTCTTCTTTTCTTTTACCATTAAATGTGGCAGGGCAAAAAGCACATCCAGCATTACCGACAGCTTCTGCAATTTTCTTGTAGTTCATATCAGTTTCAATAAAACTATTACTTATTTTTCCTATCTCTGTTTTTGCTGGTTTTTCATTATGCATAGTATTGCTGAAAGATATTCTGTAGTTAAACATGGTTAAACCATCTCCTTTATAATTTTTATGTAAAGGTTTGTCTAATGTTAATTTTAACTATTGATCAACATAAGAATAAATCTCTTTGCAGATTTGAGCATAATAAAAATCTGCCTGATATATATAAAACATATTTCAAGAAGAAAAGAGGTGTTGAAAATAAAAAATCAATTTTTTAATTTATAATAAAAATGTAAGAGTATGGCTGAATCATAGAGGAGGGCAGAAATGCGGGGCGTATGATTCAGCCGTGAATATCAGGACAGCTGTTTTATGTCTGATATTCACTCTGTTAAAATGCTTAGCCTCTTACTCCTCTAAAGCACCTGCACGGCAGCAGTGCAGGTAAAAAACTGCCCGAAAGCATTTGCTTGCTTTCGGGTAGTTTTCGTTAAGATTTCATTTTGTGTGAGATGTAATCTGTTATAGATTTTGCCGGAATCTTGTAGAGGCTGCCTTTCAGATCACCTGATTTTAGTGGCTTGTAGAATGTACATTGCTGAGAGATTTATAGCGAGTATGCAGTGTAATTGGGTGGTCCGGTTTGTTATTTAATTCATTACAGAAAGACACATAGTATCAAAACAGGATATATGTTTTTGATGCTGTCAAATTATAATAATCCGATTAAAACGGATTATTATAATTTTGCAAATCCGAATAATCAGGTTTTTTTCTTTTATTATTCAAAACTGTAATAATCTGCGTAAAGCTGATAAAATCCTAAAGAGCAAGCAACATCATTTTAAATAGCAGATATATCGAATAAATCAGTACAAAAAATCACCAAATACCTCGAGAAAATACTAACATAATAGTAATAACCAGAGGAGGTGAGATGCATGACAAGTATTCAAATTACCGAAACAAAGTATATGCTTACAATAAATGAAGCGTCAAAGATGCTCAATGTCAGCAATCATACGGTTTACAGATTGATTGAACAAAATAAATTGAAATGCAAGAAAATGAGTGTCAGAAAAACAATGATACCTGCGGAAGAAATTGAACGATATATCAATGAGAATTAATAGGAGGTTGCATATGATTACAAGTAAAGAAATACTTACAAGAGAAGAAGTTATGGAAATTTTGAAAATCGGAAGAAGCACGTTTTACAAGTTGTTGCAGACGGGAGAACTAAGAGGTTTCAAAGAGGGAAACAGATATAAGGTTCCTTTGAAATCTATTGAGGAATATGTGGAGATGAGAATGAAAGTTTAAAATCAAAACATAATGACATTGAAATCACAAATAAATTTTATATTTAAATAAAAAGTCAAGACACATTTCGAAATGTTCTCTTTTTGTTAGAATGATTACAATAGAAAAAAATTAAAGAAAGGCAGAGTACTTCTAATACTCTGCTTTTTATACAAAAATCATGTATATTGCTGCAATTCCTTTTCATACGGTTCTTCAAAAATGCAATCATCAATGGTAATGGTTTTATTTGTGTGATTTATTGTAACATAAATTTCCATATTAACGTACATATAGTAAAAGCAGTTCAGGGTAATACCACGTATTTTAGGACTCATTATTCCGGAAATCAATGACTCTATAATGCAGCCGCAAAGCCCCAAAATAACTGAAGAAATTGTATTAAAATCTAAATCAACTTTTGAGTTCTCAAGTGGTAAAGCTAAGGTACTTAATAATTTTCTCTTTACAAATTTATTCTTAAACAATATATTATATTGCTGACATGTGATTTGTGTAATATAGCATGAATTCAAAACATTATATTTTTTTTTCAGCATTTTACTTGCAACGTGTTCAAAATTTGTCTGGAAACTGAATTGTAATTGTTCTTCTAACACATTAAGAAATTCATCACTAAATAAACGCATTAGAAAAATAAATTGCATAATACTGTTTGCTTTTTTAACAGTATTTAGCGTTTGAAATTTACAAGAAAAAGATTTCTGCATTATCGACAGTATATGTCTTTTAATGGCATTTCCACATTCTACTATTTCAGTAGAGCTGAACATTTCCATTTGATGATCATGAAAGAACGCCCTTAAAATCATGGTAGAGTGCAGTTCTCTTCTGTCTATTCTTTCTGTTCGTCTTGAATCTTTGTTTCCGGCATCGGGAGATAGTGATTTTACATTTCTGTTTGTATTGTAACTTTTTAATATTGCAGGAAATGTTTTATTTACGTTTATTCCCTTCCAATTATATGTCGTTAATTTTTCTTTGTATTGAATTCCGTCATAAACTAATTTGAACAGAGAGCACCATTGGGAAATTGTTTTTCGATTATTTTTTAAAGAAAAGATCTGTTCTATTAAATTTCCCATATATTTCTTTACTTTTGAAAATTCACCTCGACTCATAAAAAATTCTTTTTCAGGAATTGAAGCATTATATTTTGAAGTTATTACTCTCCACAAATACAGTTTTTCTTCGTCACTGCCATACTGCAAAAGTTTAATAAATTCTTCAAATAGAACTTCTTTCTTATAAAAATCATTTTTGAGAAGCTCATCCGCTACTCTTTTATCCATTGTATTGCAATAATTATCATCTTGGTTTTTGTAATTAAATTTAATAAAAAGCTGATCGTTGATATCAGCTCTTTTCCTTGCAGTGACTAACATGATAAAAAATTTCTCTATCACACCGGAATATGTTTGCGAAACATTCTTTTTCTCTATATTTGAATTATCTTTTTTAACATAATCCTGTTTAGAAATAAAATGATCCTGATTAAAAACAATTTTTTCAATAGCGTTTTTTTGTTTCCTGATTTCTGAAAGTTTATTCTTATAAACACCGCTTATACCGATTCCTAAATAGAGTATGAAAATCATAATATTCCAATTATTATATAAGTCATCTATGGTAGATTCGATTTCTTCAGCATTTTTTACAACGTTTCTTACGTTATCATATATTACTTCAAACTCTTCTAAAAAGCTATCATCATAATTATTGTACATATAGATATTTTTGGGGTTTGCGATAATGTTTAAAATTGAGCATTTGTTCATAAAGCAAATATTTTCATTTTCCAAATTTCCTCTATATACACCGAGTTTTTCCGCAGCATATATAAGTTTCAATAATCGGAATTTATCAAATCGTTCTCTTAAGCTATCTGTCTCTTTGATTTCTAAATCTAAATTGATTTTATCTTTTATATTTTTAAGTAAACCTTCTCCATCACTTCTGTGAAATTTTCGTTTGATTTCATCTATGGTATCTGGACACTTGTGGCTTTCTTTTCCATTTTTATTCTGAAATTCATCGAACTGATAACTTAGTTGATGCAGACAATAGTAGAATTCCTGTTCGGAAAAGTTCATAAAGCAATCCCTACCGTTGAAATCATACAGATACGTTTGTTCTGCAAATTCTTGATTTATTTCATATAGACAATAATCCTTTATATACATTAAAATTCCTCCATTTTGTTGGTATGTTTATAGTATAACATAAAACAAAAGAAAATGGAAGTCTTTATTTACAACTACAAATTGAAAATTTACTAAAAAATAAATTTTAGTAAATTTTTTGTTTCCTTTTTTAAAAAGAGCCAATACGAAAAGCTGAATATCTTAAAAAGAAAATTATTTAACTTGTAATTTCAAAAAAAGTGTACAAAAAATAAGATGCAAAAAATTAAGAGCGTTTTGTTAGCGGATGCTATGAATGTATGTTATAATAAATATACAGGAACTAATTAAAGTGTTCCTGCTAAGAAATTACATATTTAAAATTTAAAAATTAAAGCGGAGGTTAAAACATGAATATTTTATTAGATGCTAAAGGAACATATCTTGCTAGACAATGTGCGATTGCATTTCAGCATCTTGAAAGCGGAATGCTGACCGAAACAGATCAGAAGTTTTTAAATGGTTCTGAATCTG
>JALEJO010000021.1 GCA_022769365.1 Oscillospiraceae bacterium
AAGAATATGAACGCAAACGCAATAATCTTTTGAATAATGTAGCAGAATGTGATATTCCAAGTGTCTGCAAATCAATTTTTGTTAAAATCGAAGAAGTTGAAAATGTTCTGAAAACGCTTGAAGAAAACTTAGAAAATGAAACGAGGAATCAATCTGTAATTTCAGAGCCGCAGATTCGTTTCTTTCTGAATTCACTCAAAAAAGGGAATACAAGCGATATAAAATATCGGAAAGCTCTTATTACAATGTTCGTGAATACAATATATCTTTACGATGATAAAATGACACTTGTTTTTAATTCAGGCGATGACCCTGTTACTATTGACGACTTTCTTTTGTCTGAAATTGAGGAGAATTTTCAGCATATGGAAAAGGGTTTGTTTTTGGATAAGGTAAGTCCACCAGCAATAGAAGAGAGAGTATTTTGTACTCTCTTTTTTTGTTATATAATATTGACAAATACTTTTGTATATTGTATAATAGTAACATTAAAGAAAATTTTCAACAAATCGGAGGAAAAAATGAAATTTAAACTTACAGCTGTATTAACAGCAGCAGCACTCTCATTGACAATGGTACCATTTGTGGTTACTTCAACTGCATCAGCAGAAACACCAACAGTTTTGGTATTAGGTGACAGCATTTCAACAGGATATGGACTTTCGGATACCGACAATTCATATGCAAGTCTTGTTGCAGATTATTATGGTGCGACATATGTTAATTATGCACAGGACGGATTAAAAGCAGAAGAACTCAAAGTAAGCCTTGAAAACGGAACATATGACACTGAATTAAGTAAGGCTGATTATGTTCTTGTAACAATTGGTGGAAATGATATTATCGCACCTGCACTTGAAATAATTCAGAAAGTTACAAAAAAATATGGTTATGAAGTAAATTCTTATAAAAATGTTAAAGAACTTCTTTCAGCATTTTCTTCGAAAGATCAGAAAATGGTAGATGAAGTGATTGAAGAACTTGGTAATAATGTTTTTCCAAAGAAAGTTTCTAAAGATTATGTTAAATCATGTATTAAGTATGTTTCAGAGCATACAAATGGAAAAGTTGTATTTCAGACAGTGTACAATCCTTTTAGCGTAAATACATCAAGCTCAGAATGGGCACCTTATAAAAGTCGTCTTGATAATATAAATACAAAGATGGATATGTATTGTAATACTATGAAAAAATATTACGCTGAAGCTGCTGATGAAAATAGCAATGCTCAACTCCTTGATGCATATTCATACTTTGCAGGTCATGGTGAAACTTTAACAAATATAGAAAGCATTGATATTCATCCAAATCAGGCGGGACATCTTTATCTTGCAGCTGATACGATTTCGTTGCTTGGCGGAAATGCAGGTGGCGGAGATAAGTTAAAGGCATCTTATAATTCAATTGCTGAACCGTATAAAACAAATCTTCTTGCTATTGAAGATGCCAATACGAAGATTTCAAAAGCTATAGATAGTGTTGTTGAGCCAACAACAGAGCCAATAACCACAACTGAACCAGTAACTACAACAGTAACAACAACTACAACACAGCCAGTAACTACAACAACAACGACAACAACTACAACACAGCCAGTAACTACAGCGGCAACAACCACCACAACTAAACCAGTAACTACAACAGCAGTAACGACAACCACAACTGAGCCGGTAACTACAGCGGCAACAACAACCACAACAAAACCTGAAACTACAACAACATATGCTACAAAACCAACAACAATAACAACTGTATCAACAATTGCGACATCAGCAACAACAGTAACAACTAAGCCAACTGAAAATAAGTCACTTGGCGATGTAAATAATGATGGTGCAGTTGACTCAAAGGATGCTGTAATTGTTCTTAAGGATTATGCTTCATTCTTAACAAGTAATAAATACTCGCTTGATATAGATAAAGCTGATATAAATGGTGATGGAAAGATAGATTCAAAAGATGCTGTATTAATCCTTAAATATTATGCAGAAAAACTTGCAAGCGGTTCATCAATTTCAATGGCTGACTATGTTAAAGATATAAAAAAATAAAATGATACAGAACAAAAGAGAGAGGTAAACTAAATGTATAACTTTAAAAAAGTTATAGCTTTTACTGCGGCAGGTGCAGTACTTGGAGTATCATCTCTGACAGTTCCGTTTTCGGTTTTTGCTGATGAGGCAGAAACCGAAATATCAACTGTTTCTGAAACAGAAACTACTTCTGTAACAGAATCAGAAGAACCAACGGAAACTTCGTCAGATGAAACTATTGAATATGAAAAAGCACCTGATAGCAGTTATAATTTTGAATATGACGACACAAACGGAATAGCAAAACTTGCAAATTATAAAGGCAGTGTTGAAAATCTGATTCTTCCTGAAAAAGTTGAAAAAGACGGCAAAGAATATACTGTTTCAGCAATTAAGTATTACGCTTTTAAAAATAATCAGACAATAAAAAATGTTATTGTTCCAAAGACTTATAAAACCATTGAAAAATGGGCATTTTGGGGTTGTTCAAACCTTAAAACAATTCAGTTGTCTGAAGGAATTGAAGAGATGGGACAAAGCATTTTCAACATGTGCTATTCGCTTGAAAGCATTGTTATACCTGAAAGTGTTACTGTTTTGAAAAATAAACTTTTTTCAAACTGTACATCCTTGAAAAAAGCTGTTATCAAATGCAAAGTGAATGTTGTTGGAATGTATATGTTTGATGGATGTCGCAATCTTGAAGAAGTTGTTCTTCCTGATGGTATAACAGAGTTTCAGACAAATTGTTTCAATGACTGTCATTCGCTTAAAAAAATAACAATACCTGATACTGTAATAGCTATCGGAGATAATGCTTTTTCAGAATGTAATTCAATTGACTTTATAAAAATTCCTGATTCTGTTAAAACAATAGGTAAAAATGCATTTTACAGATGCGGTATTTCAATAGATGATTTTAACTATAAAGAAATAAATAAATTTCTTATGGTTGCAGATAAAGAAACAGCCGCAGAAATATATGCAGAAGAAAATGACTTTGATATGAAAAGCGAAATTGTTTCAGATAAAGGTCCTTATTTTATGACAACTGAAACATATGAAAAATATTTAAAAAGTCTTGAAGAGTACGAAAGCAGAGAAGAAAATCCACCAACACAAAAATTTGTCAATTATGGTGATGTGAACAGTGATAATACTGTTGATTCAAAAGATGCAGTTCAGATACTTATTGATTATGCAAAAAGACTTGCAGATTTGCCAAGCGATTTTAATGAAGATCAAAGAGAAGCGGCAGATGTAAACTGTGATGGTGAAGTTAATTCAACTGATGCAGTTATTGTTTTGAGATATTATTCAAATCAGATGGTAGGTCTTTTTAGTGGAACAGTTAAAGAATTTGTTGAAAAAACAATCAAACAGCAATAATTCAAATTACAAATAAAAAATGGTCAGCATATCTCAGCTGACCGTTTTGTTTTTATATATCGTATTTAATAGTTCGTGGAACTCTTTTTGTTATACCACAAACTATTTCATATCCTATTGTACCGATTAATGATGCAAGTTCATCGGCTGTAATTTCTTCATTGCCATCTTTGCCTATGAGAGTAACAACATCATTAGGTTTAACAGTAACGTCAACGTCACTGACATCAACCATAATCTGATCCATACATACTCTTCCGACAATAGGGCATTTAACTCCATGAATAAGAACCCAGCCTTTATTTGAAAGAAGTCTTGGATAACCGTCCGCATAGCCTACAGTAACAGTTGCAATTGTTCTTTCTTTATCTGTAATATAGGTGCGACCATAGCTTATTGAAGTACCTGCCGGAACTGTTTTAACGTATGAAACAGTTGAATAAAGCGACATAACAGGGTCGAATTTAATGCTTAATTCCTGTGGATAATTTGGCAAAAGTCCGTACATTATAATACCTGTTCTTGCAAGAGTACTTTGGTCGGTTGTATGTGAAATTGATGCGGCACTGTTCATAAAGTGGACGTGTTTTAAGTTGAAACCATCTTCCTTAATTATTCTTGCAGTTTCGGTTATGAAATCCTGTTGCATTTTTGTATATTCATTGCATTCAGGAGTGTCAGTATCGGCTACAGCAAAATGTGTGAAAATACCTTCAACGCATATATGTTCAAGCTTTGAAATATATTCAACTTCCTTTGCAGATTGTTCAGGAGTTTCGTTTTTCAAACCTATTCTTCCCATACCTGTATCAAGTTTAACGTGGCATCTTATTTTTCTTCCGGCACTTGCAGAAAGAATCTGTGCATAGTTTACAGAAACGACAGCCTGAATAATATCGTACTGTTCAAGCAGTTGTGCATTTTCAGGAGGGGTATATCCAAGTATAAGAATATCAGATTTAGGACAAATTTTTCTTACTTCAATTGCTTCAATAAGATTTGAAACGGCAAAATATTTTACACCCATATCCCATAAAGTATGAGCAACGACTTCAACACCGTGTCCATATGCATCGGCTTTAACAACACCCATAATTTCAGATTTTTTTGAAAGATGTGACTGAATTTTTCTCATATTTGACTGTAGGGCTGGGATAGAAATTTCAGCCCATGTTCGCTTCAGATATTCCATTTAATATATACTCCTTGAATTAAATTTAATATATATCTATTGTAAAAAAAACTTTTTTATGTTATAATATAGGTTGAGTTAGGAGATACTAAAAATGAATTTAAATATACTCACTCAAAACTGGGATTATCCAAAAGATAAGGCAGTTTGTTTCACAGGTCACAGACCTGAAAAAATACCAGGTTATAATGGAAACGGAAAAAAGCCGCCCGATGACATAAAAAAATTTTTGACATATCAGATAGAAAAAGCTGTTGATGACGGCTTCCTTGTGTTTTATAACGGACTTGCAAAAGGTGTTGATTTATGGGCAGGGGAAATAGTTCTTGATTTCAAGAAAAAATATCCTGAAATAAGTCTTATAGGCATTCAGCCGTTTCCTGACCATGGAAAACATTTTGCAGGCTGTTATGGAAAATCTTTTAAAAAAGTTTACGATGAAGCAGACCTCATTTTATGCACATCTGATGTTTACCATAAAGGAACATTCCTTATAAGGGACAGATTTATGGCAGACCACAGCAGCAGACTTATAGGTGTTTGCGATATGAACGATAAAAAAAGCGGTACATATTACACAATTGACTATGCTGAAAAAACAGGTCTTGACTGCATTGTAATGGAACTTTAATAAAAAAATTCTCTGATACATACGAGTTTATTATAACATAAAAAAAGCTAAGATTATAGTATTTTTTATTAACAATTATAATTTTCGGAGGTATCAGATAAAATGAAAATCAGAAATATAAAGCAGA
Organism: Oscillospiraceae bacterium; assembly: GCA_022769365.1. Lineage (GTDB taxonomy): Bacteria > Bacillota > Clostridia > Oscillospirales > Ruminococcaceae > Ruminococcus_C. Next base: position 5,373 of record JALEJO010000021.1, read on the forward strand.
TTTCGGCATTTTTAATTGCACTTTTAATATCATTTGCAATTGCATATGGTTTATATTTTTCATATGATTTAGAAAAAACTTTAAGCAAAGAAATATTATATGAAGAAAAAGTTTTTAAAAATCCACTTCCCTTGAAAAATATTTTGTTTGTACTTAAAAACAGGGAAAATATACCGCTTATATTTACTGTTTCATTTTATAACGAATCAAAACTGAATGTTTTGTATATACCGAATAACACTGAATGTAAAGGCGAAAAACTTTCGGAAATATACAGAAAAAAGCACGAAACAGGCATTTTAAATGCGTTACAAGAAAAATTATCTTTTAAAATTGATAATTATGTTTATTCATCAGTTGATGATGTTTTGTCGCTGTCTTTTCTTCCGTATATTGAATACAGGGAAAATATTGATGAAAAATATTTGTTTGAAAGCATTGAAAAAGTTGCAGATAACAAATTTAACGGAAATTCCGAATATGATTATGTCTATTTTTCGGATAAATGCAAAACCGATTTTTCACGTCTTGATTTTGTGAGAAACAGGGATAAAATAGAAAAAATACTTTCCTATAAGGAAATGAAAATAGAAAAAGCTGTTTTAAAAGGAGATTGAAAAATTTTGAGAAACATTTTTGATACACACGCACATTATTCAGACAGTGCATTTGATTCTGACAGAGATGAACTGCTTGGCGAATATCTTCCGTCAATGGGAATAAAACATATTCTCCTTGCAGGTTGCAGTATAGAAGAATCAGAATCAAATCTTGAATTATCACATAAATATGACTATGTATATGCAGCGGCAGGAATACACCCCGAACTTATGTATAAAGCACCTGCCGATGAAAATTTATGGAACTGGCTTCGTGAATTTTTACAAAAAAACAAAGATATAAAAGCACTTGGAGAAATTGGTCTTGACTATCATTACGAAGGATTTAATAAGAAGTGGCAGGCTGATGCATTCAGAACTCAGCTTGAAATTGCAAAAGATTTTAATTTGCCTGTTATAATTCACGCAAGAGATGCAACGCAGGATTATCTTGACATACTTCACGAATACCGTCCGAGAGGAGTTGTTCATTGTTTCAGCGGAAGTGCGGAAACAGCAAGAGAAGTTGTTGAAAAGCTTGGAATGTACATAGGATTTACGGGAGTTATAACATATAAAAATGCAAGAAAAATTCTTGGTGCGGCAGAATATGTTCCGGACGACAGAATACTTTTTGAAACAGATTGTCCGTATATGACACCTGAACCAAACAGAAAAAAATCAAGAAGATGCGACAGTTCTATGATACCGTCAACGGCGGCAAGGGCGGCAGAATTAAGACATACAGACGTTCAGACACTTCTTCAAAAAGCGTGTGAAAACGGTGAAGAACTTTTTGATATACACTAAGTGAATGAGGAAGCGGCGTGTCGCTTTAAAAATGAGGAATTAGGAATGAGGAGTGAGGAATTAAAGTGTCAGCTTCGCTGACATATTTTAAACCTCTCCGTCACAGCTACGCTGTGCCACCTCTCCTTAAAAGGAGAGGCTTTGTCATAAACTTACGGTTAACAATAAAAAGGCTCGCCTTTTAAGGAGAGCTGTCAGCTTTAGCTGACTGAGAGGTTTTTAAACCATCAGCGACAGCTGACACCACAATTCCTCATTCCTCATTAAAAAGAAAGGAGAAACAGATAGATGAAAGTAACATTACTTGCACATACAGCACAGCCTGAATATATAGTTGCGGCGGCGGCGAAACTTTGTTATTCCGAAAGTTCCGCCTCAGATTTAATGGAGGGACTTGACGATAAAAAAGCGGCAGATTTTGTTGAAATGCTAAGCAGTTTCGGGCATATGAGTCCTGTTGAACACGTTTCATTTACATTTGCAATTGAGGGTGTTTCAAGAACATTTTTAGCACAGGTAACAAGACACAGAATAGCCTCTTTTTCAGTGCAGAGTCAAAGATATGTAAAGCAGAAAAATTTTATTTACATAACACCGCCTGAAATTGAAAAAGATGAAAAAGCACTTGAAATATTCAACAAATCAATGCAAAATGCACTTGATTCATATAATAAAATAGCCGATATTTTATCTGAAAAATATAAAAAAGAATATCTTGCGGCAGGAATGACAGAAAAGGCAGCAAATTCAAAAGCAGAGAAAAAAGCAATTGAAGATGCAAGATTTGTCTTGCCAAATGCCTGCGAAACAAAAATGGTAATGACAATGAACGCAAGAGAATTAAAACACTTTTTCAATATGAGATGCTGCAACAGAGCTCAATGGGAAATAAGAGATGTTGCAAAAGAAATGTATCGTCTTGCGTATAAAGCTGCACCGTCAATTTTTGAAAAATCAGGTCCTTCCTGTGTCTGCGGAAAATGTCCTGAAGGAAAAATGACTTGTGGAAAAGCGGAAGAAGTCAGAAGAGAATACGAGGCGATAAAGAATGAATAAAAGTGGAAAAGTTATAGTAATAGATGGTCTTGACGGCTGTGGAAAATCAACACAGTTTGAACTGTGTACCCAAAAACTTGAAAAAATGGGCAAAAAAATAAAGTCTGTAAGTTTTCCTGATTATGAAAGTCCATCATCGGCACTTGTAAAAATGTATCTTGCAGGAGAAATTGCCAAAACGGCAGATGAAGTAAATGCATATGCGGCTTCAAGTTTTTATGCAGTTGATAGATATGCAAGTTACAAAACAAAGTGGGAGAAGAATTATAAAAATGGTGAAATAATTCTTGCAGGCAGATATGTTTCATCAAATGCAATTCATCAGATGTGCAAACTTGAAGATTCGGAACACAATGCATATCTTGACTGGCTTTTTGATTATGAATATGAAAAACTCGGACTTCCGAAAGCAGATGCAGTAATTTTTCTTGATTTGCCTGTTGAAGCATCACAGAAACTTTTATCAAAAAGATATGAGGGTGATGAAAACAAGAAAGATATACACGAATCAAATTTTGAATATATGAAAAAGTGCAGGAAAAATGCACTTTATGCCGCCAAAAAACTCGGCTGGACGGTTATTGACTGTATGGAAAATGAAAACGACATAAAGTCAGTTGAAAAAATAAATCAGGAGATTATGAAAGTTATTTCTGAGGTGCTTTAATGCTTGAATTTCACATTATTTCAGAAAATGATATGGAGAGAATAAAAAAGGCACTGAACTATTCTAAATTTCGTGGCTGTGAATATTGTTTTGCAAATAATTTTGCATGGAGAAGACTTGCAGACAGCAGGATAACTTTTTTTGAAGATTTTTATATTGTCTGTGCATTTGATACCGAAAGTGGATACCCTGAATTTACTTATCCGTCGGGAAAAGGCGATATTTGCAAAGTTATTAAAGAAATGCAGGCTTTTTCAGAAAAAAATAATTCTCCGCTTATAATCAATTCAGTTTCCGAAGAAAATCTTGGATTTTTCAAAGATTATTATGGAAACAGTGCGGAAATTACGTCAGATGAGGGCGATTTTGATTATATTTATTCAAGAGAAGCACTTGCTGAACTGAAAGGTAAAAAATATCACGGAAAAAGAAATCATATAAAGCGTTTCAAAGAAATGTATGATTATGAATACAGAGAAATAAAAGAATCTGATTTTGATGATATATATGTTTTCAGTTCAAAGCTTTATAATGATAAAAATGGTGTTGATGTTGAATCCGAAATAGCGGAACAGTTTGCGATAAATGCATTTCTGGAAAACTATGAAAGATTCGGACTTAAAGGCGGAATTTTGTTCGCAGACGGAAAAATGGCAGCTTACACGATAGGCGAACCTATAACAGATGATACTTTTGGAGTTCATATTGAAAAAGCAGATACATCTTTTCACGGTGCATATGCTGTGATAAATAATTGTTTTGCAAATTCAATAGATGAAAATTATAAATATTTAAACAGAGAAGAGGACCTTGGAATTGAGGGACTCAGAAAAGCAAAAAGGTCTTATAAACCTGAATTTTTATTGAAAAAGTTCACGGTTAAAGTAAATCAGTAAACAGTAATTTTATAAAATTAAAAGGAGTAAATTAAAATGGTATATGTATTTTTAGCAAACGGATTTGAAGAATCAGAAGCACTCGTTCCTGTTGATATGTTAAGACGTGCGAAGATTGACGTTACAACAGTTGGTGTAACAGGAAAAGTTGTTACAAGTTCACACAAAATACCTGTAACAGCCGATATAACAATTGATGAATTTAAAAACGGAAATGATGTTGAAATGGTTGTACTTCCCGGAGGTATGCCTGGAACACTTAACCTTGAAGCTGACAGCACAGTTCAGTCAGCAATTGACTATGCAAACGAAAACGGAAAGTTTATTGCGGCAATATGTGCAGCACCTTCTATACTCGGTCATAAGGGACTTTTGAATGGAAAGAAGGCAATTTCATACACAGGATTTGAAAAGGAATTAAAGGGTGCAGAGATTGCCACAGGTGAAGGCATTGTTCAGGACGGAAAAATCATTACAGCAAGAGGTGCAGGAGTTGCAACACAGTTTGGTTTTAAACTTGTTGAAGTTTTAAAGGGAATTGAAACAAGCGAAGCTGTTAAGGCTGCAATTTTATGGTAATGGGTATATCACAGGAAAAAAATCTGCTCAGAAAAAAATTTAAAGAGCAGAGAAAAAATATAAGTTTGCAAGACAGAACTTTGGCAAATGAGAAGATATTTGAAAATCTTATAAATTTAATTGAGATTGAAAATGCAGATTATATTCTGACTTTTATTTCTTTTGGTTCAGAACCTGATACTTTAAAATTTGCTGAATATGTTTTGTCTAATGGAAAAAAACTTGCAGCAGCAAAATGTACATCTGAAAAAGGTGTTATGAATTTTCATCTTATAAAAAGTCTTGATGACCTTGAAAAAGGAAGCTATGGAATACCTGAACCTAAAAATGATATTCCATTTTTATCTGATGAAGAAATAGATAAAAATAAAGTTCTTTGCATTGTTCCGGGGTATTCTTTTTCAGAAAAAGGTTATCGCCTTGGATATGGTGGAGGATATTATGACAGATTTCTTTCAGAACATAAAAATGTTAAAACAATAGGTATATGTTTTGATGAAATGATTTCAGATGAAATTCCTGTGGAGGAGTATGATGTACCTGTTTCACTTGTTGTAACAGACAGAAAAATTACGGAGATTACATAATGAACGATAACAAAAGAGATGTTTATGATATTCTTAATGCCCTTGAAGAGGCAGAAAAGAAAAAATCAGAACAGAAAAATTCAGTTGAACGAACACAAGCGGGCAGAACTGTTTCAAAATCTGAAACAGGGCAGGAAAGAACCATTTCAGAAAGACGTGCTTCGGCGAACACTTCGACAGTACGAAGAAATGCGGAAGATGATGCCTCAAAAACAAAAACTATGCAGAGAAAGCCTGCTGATTCAACTCAGCAGAGAACAAGAAGTTCTCAGACAAGGCAGACAAGCGGCACACAGTCGATGAAAAAAAGACCCCAGCGTGAATATGAAGTTATAAGTGAAAATAAATCAGATGCAAAAAACAACAAAAAGAAAAAAGAACCTAAAAAGAAAAGAACGAATCATCTTGCAAGACTTATAGTTCTTCTTGTTGTTATAGTTGTGATTTCTGTTACACTTTCAGGCGTTATAATATCATTCGGAAGAGATATGCTTGGTGTCGGAAGAAGCAGTGAAACGGTTGTTGTTACCGTTCAGGACGGTGCAACAGTTAACGACATTGCACAAATGCTGAAAGATGACGGAATTATAAGGAATCCTAAGTTTTTCAGATTGTTTTCTAAAATAAGCAAAACGGATTCACTTTTTATAGCAGGTGACCACGAAGTTCGTGCAGATATGGCTTATGAAACACTTATAAAGGCGTTGACATCTGATGCCATAAGCGATGAAAATTCTGTAAGTGTTACTTTTGTTGAGGGTACAACTCTTCCTGAAGCCGCAGAAACACTTGAAATAGAGGGTGTATGTGATGCAGATGAATTTATAGAAGCTTTCAATAAGGCAGATAATTATGGTTTGGAATATGAAAAACATATGCCTACTTTCAGCAATAACAGTAAATTCTATAAAATGGAAGGCTATCTTTTCCCTGATACGTATACGTTCTATAAAGATATGTCGCCTGACCTTGTTTGCCAGAAAATTCTGAAAAATTTTGATTCAAAGTTTACAGCTGATATGTACGCAAAAATGGACAGCGAAAAAATGTCGCTTGATGATGTTATAATACTTGCTTCTATGGTTCAGAAAGAAGCAGGAACAGCGGAAGATATGCCGCTTGTTGCATCAGTATTTTTAAACAGATTAAAGGATTCAAACACATATCCAAGACTTCAGTCTGATGCTACTTCAACCTATGTTGAAGATACAATAAAACCGCATATTTCTGAAATAGATCAGGAACTTTTTGATGCATATGATACCTACACGTGTACAGGACTTCCTGCGGGTGCTATATGCAATCCCGGACTTGATGCAATAAATGCTGTTTTAAATCCTGCAAACACAGATTATTATTACTTTTATTCTGATATGAAAACAGGCGAAACTTTCTTTGCTGAAACCTATGAAGAACATCTTGCAAACATAGATAAGGTAAATGAAAAGTATGGCATAAAAACAACAGATGAATCGGAAGACTCGACAGACGATTCAGAAACAAGCGAGGAAAATAATGAATAAACAGAAACTTGAAATATTAGCACCTGCCGGTGATATGGAAAGACTCTGCTCTGCACTTGAATATGGTGCAGATGCAGTTTACCTTGGAGGCAAAATATTCGGAATGAGGGCAAACCCTTCAAATTTCGGAAAAGAAGAACTGAAAGAAGCTTGCAGACTTTCTCATGAAAAAGGAGTAAAAGTTTATCTTACAGTAAATACACTTCCAAGACAGAATGAACTCCCTCAGCTTCCGCAGTTTTTACTTGACGCACAGGAAGCAGGAGTCGATGCACTTATAGTTGCAGACCTTGGAGTTCTTTCAATAGTTAAAAAAACTATTCCTGATATGGAAATACATATGTCAACACAGACAGGTATTGTAAATGCTGAAACTTGTAATATGCTTTATTCAATGGGCGTTAAAAGGGCAGTTTTGGCAAGAGAACTTTCAATTGAAGAAATTAAATCAATAAGAGATAATATTCCTGAAGATATGGAACTTGAAGTTTTTGTACACGGTGCAATGTGTGTTTCTTTTTCGGGAAGATGTCTTATTTCTGCATATATGACAAACCGAGATGCAAACAGAGGTTGTTGTGCACAGCCTTGCAGATGGAAATATTCACTTGTTGAAGAAAAAAGACCGGGACAATATTTCCCGATTGAAGAAGATGAAAACGGAACATATATTTTAAATGCAAAAGACCTTTGTATGATTGACCATATAAAAGAACTTGCAGAAGCAGGAGTTACAAGCTTTAAAATAGAAGGAAGAGCAAAATCAGCCTACTATGTTGCTGTTACAACTAATGCTTATCATATGGCTATGGAGTATTACAAAAAAGGACTTGACACCCCAAAATGGGTTCTTGATGAAGTTTATAAATGCAGTCACAGAGAATATTCCACAGGATTTTTCTATGGATATAATCCGCCTACACAAAACTATGAAACAAGCGGTTACGAAAGAGATTATGACGTTGTTGGAATTATAAAAGAATGTAAAGACGGCAGAATTTTTGCAAGCCAGAGAAATAAATTTTTCAATGGTGATACTGTTGAAATACTTGTTCCCGAAAAAGAACCTGTTACTCTTGAAGTAAAAGGACTTATGAATGAAGATGGAGAACTTATTGAAACCGCAAATCATGCAATGATGAATTTCTCTTTTGAATGCGGCGAAACATTTCCGCCTGAATCAATCATAAGATGCAGAGTTAATAATTGATTTAAAGATAAGAAACTATAAAGTATTTTACAAAGGCTCTCCTTTTAAAGAGAGCCTTTGTATTATAAAATGAAAAAGCAGACATAGAGGACTATGTCTGCTCTTTCTTACTATAAATGTAAGGAGAATTATAGAAAAAATCTTGATTATTACCAGCCGAAGAAACTCTGTGTTTCAGGCTGTGCTGCTGATGTTGCAGGTTCTGTTGAAGTCTGATCATCAGCTTTTTTCTCGTCAAGTGTAACATTTACTTTCATTTCCTGACCTGCTCTTACGAGTGTCAGTGTAACAGTATCACCTGCTGAGAATTTATTCTTTTCATTATTGAGTTCTTCAATAGTTGAGATTTCTTTATCATTTATTTTTGTTATAACATCACCCTGCTGAATGCCTGCTTTTTCTGCGGCACTGCCTGATGAAACGCTCATAACATATGCACCAACCGGCATATTATAAGCCTGTGCAACTGAATCATCAATGTTCTTGCAAGTCATACCAAGCTGTGGTTTACCTGTTACATAACCATAGTTTATAAGGTCGTTTGCAATATCGGCTGCTGAATTGATAGGAATTGCAAAACCAAGACCTTCAATAGATGCACTGTTTGAAGAATAAGATGTTGACATCTTTGCAGAGTTCATACCGATAACCTGACCACTTCCATTGATAAGAGGACCACCTGAGTTACCGCTGTTTATAGAAGCATCTGTCTGAATAAGTGTCATCTGCTTTTCGTTTATTGTAACATTTCTGTTGAGTGCTGAAACTATACCGCAAGTAACTGTGTTGTAAAGGTCAAAACCAAGTGGGTTACCTATTGCAACAACCATATCACCAACTGAAAGGTCATCGCTGTTACCAAATTCAGCAGGCTTTATATCATCATTTTTATCTATTTCAAGAACGGCAACATCTGTGTCAAGGTCGTAACCAACAATTTTTGCATTGAGAGTTTCTTCCTGTGCATCAGAAGAAGTGTCGCCCGACTTTTCAATTACAACGTGAACTTCTTTTGCTTCACCGCACTTATAATCTGACTCATCATCATAAATAACGTGGGCATTTGTCATAACGTAATAACCGCCTTTGCCATTATCCGACATAACAATACCTGTACCTGTGCCTGTGAGTTTTTGCTGTTGCTGCTGACTGCTTCCGTCATTCTGACCAAATCCGAAATAATATCCATAAAGGTCATTCTGTGACTGACCGCCTACATATTCAAATGTCGATGAAACACCAACAACGGAAGGTGTGCATTTTTTAGCTATTTCTGCAACTGAAAGTGCTGAACCGGCAGAAACTGCATCAATCCATGACTTACCTTTTTTTGAAGATGATTCTGAATCAGATGATGCTGTTTTGCTTTCACTTGTTTCAGAAGTTTCAGCAGAATCTTCTGTTGTTTCATCAGATATATTATTAACAACTCTTTTAATCTGGTTTGCACCAATTCCAACAACACCTGCAACAACGGCAACAGCCGCAATAACTGCAACAACCTTTAAACCGGTATGTTTTTTCTTAGGCGGTTTGCTGTCATTTGGATTTGGTGTGCTTGAATAATAGTTTGTGTAACCGTTATTCTGATTATTTGCGTTTGGATTATTGTAAAAATTACTGTAATCGTTTCCGTAATTGTTCTGATTGTTTCCACTTGTGTTCTGGTAATTATTTCCGATGTTGTCAGTAGTATGTGAGTTATCAGGTGTACCTCTGTAGTAACTATCTGAATAATTTACAGACTGATTGTTGTTATTATCAGCATTATTTTCTTCATTGTTTTGATTATTTTTGAATTCTTCACTCATACTAAAAACCTCCGAAACGAACCTTAGAGTCCGAAATATATTTTGTTTTCTATATAATTGCTTTCTTAACTTCTTTTTTTCTGTCTAATATATATTATACTTTTCTTTATGATGATTTTGTGATAATAAAAGAAAAATGAAGTTAAAGCTTATTAAAAACTAATTTCAACTTTAATTTTTCCAAAAAACTATTGCAATTCAGGTTTATAGATGTTATAATATATGAAAACGATACCACAAACAGAAAGGAGAAAGTTTTTATATGAATATAAGCGAGATTGCACGTCTTGCGGAAGTTTCGGTTTCAGCTGTTTCAAGATACCTTAATAACGGATATGTAAGTGAAGAAAAAAAACAGCGTATAGCAAAAGTCATTGAAGAAACAGGCTACAGACCAATGAAATTTGCACAGACTTTAAGAACAGGCAAAACAAATCTTATAGGTGTTATAGTTCCGAAAATAAGTTCGGGTTCAATTTCAAGAATGATAAATGGAATAAGTTCCATACTTGAAGACACAAATTATAAATTTCTTCTTGCAAACACATATAATGACCCTGAAAAAGAAATAGAATACCTTGAACTTTTCAAAGATAAAACAGTTGACGGAGTTATATTAATAGGTACTATTATAACAAAAAAACACGCTGAAATAATAGCACAATATAAAAAGCCGTTTGTTTTGCTTGCACAGAAAATGAATGGTGCATCGTGCGTTTATTTTGATGACCATAAGGCAGCGTATCTTGCAGCACAATGCCTTGTAGACAGCGGCTGCGGTAAAATAGCGTGTCTTGGAGTTACTCCAAAAGACAGGGCAGCTGGCGTTTCAAGGTATGAAGGATTCGAGGCGGCACTTCGTGACAACGGTATTATAGATAAAAAAATTCGTGTTGAAAGCGGTTTTACCTATGAAGAAGCATACAGAGCGGCGGAAGAACTTATAAATAAAAATTATAAATTTGACGGAGTTTTTTGTGCCACAGATACAATTGCAATTTCACTTATAAAGGCATTAAACGAAAAAGGAATAAAAGTTCCTGATGATGTTAAAGTTGTTGGAATAGGCGATTCAATTGTTTCATCTTATTATTCTCCATCAGTAACAACAGTACATCTTTTTTACAGAACGGCAGGAGAAGAAGCTTGCAGAATGCTGCTTGAATTTCTTGAAAATGACGATAAAAAAATGATAAAAAATAATCTTATCGGCTGTGAACTTGTCGAACGAGAAAGTACACGAACAACAAAATGACAAATTTTTGTCGGAAAAATATATTTACAAAAAGCAATATATATGATATAATGTATTCAATTTATATGAAATCAATTTCACACAAGGAGGATGAAAATTATGAATCAGAATACGAAAGCACTTTTGAAAGCCTGTGAACTTGCTGAAAGCAGGGCAGGAAACAAAGGAGAATGGGTGCCGTCGTTTCATCTTGCACCTGTTACAGGCTGGATGAATGACCCTAACGGACTTTGTGAATTCAACGGAGTACACCACATATTTTTTCAGTATTCGCCTTTTGACACATCGCACGGTATGAATTACTGGGGACATTTTTCAACAAAAAACTTTGTTGACATTAAATATCATAAACCTGCACTTTGCAGTGATGAACAGTTTGACTGTCATGGGGTTTATTCAGGTTCAGCATTATGCGACGAAACAGGAATGAATATTTTTTATACAGGTAACGTTTTACAGTCTGGCGAAAAGGGAAAAGAATATGATTATTTAAACACAGGCAGAGAACATAACACTGTTTTTGTAAATTCAAAAGATGGTTTGACTTTTGACGGAAAAACAGTTGTACTGAAAAATTCGGATTATCCAAAAAATTGCACATGCCACGTTCGTGACCCGAAAGTCTGGAAAGAAAACGGAAAATATTATATGTTGCTTGGTGCAAGAAGAAATGATGATGTTGGCGAGGCACTTCTTTATTCTTCAGAAAATAAGCTTGACTGGGAATATTTAAACACTATTACATCAAATGAAAAGATGGGCTATATGTGGGAATGTCCTGATTATTTTGAAATTGGTGAAAATAAATATCTTTCAGTTTCACCGCAGGGAATTGATGCAGACGGATATAAATATAATAATACTTATCAGAGTGGGTATTTTAAAGTCACGGGAAGTATAAAAAGCAATTATAGTTTATCTGAATTTGTTGAATATGATTGCGGATTTGATTTTTACGCACCGCAGACATATGTTGACTCAAAGGGAAGAAGAATAATGATAGCGTGGTTCGGCTTGCCTGATGACAATAAACCATACGATGACCCGACAAAAAAAGACGGCTGGGTTCATATGCTGACTTTTCCAAGGGAATTAACAGTTAATGAAAAGGGAATACTTTGTCAGTATCCTGTTGAAGAACTGAAAAATTTAAGATACTACACAAAAAAATCAATCATAGACGGATATGCAAAACTCAGCGGTTTAACAGAATTTGATGTTAAAATCGATATTGCAAAACAGAGTGATTTCACAATACGCATAAGAAAAGACTGCATTTTAAATTATGATATGGCAAAAAAATTATGCACACTTTCTTTTGGAAAATCAGGTGAGGGAAGAACATCAAGAAGTGTTGAAATGGAAGAGATACACGAAGTTTGCATTTTATGCGACACATCTTCAATCGAAATATTCCTGAATCATGGAGAAAAAGTTTTTTCTTCAAGGTTTTATCCTGACAAAGATACAACAGGAATAATTATAGAAAATATAAACGGTAATTTGAAATATTCAAATTTAAGACCAATAAGAATTTTAAAAGCGGAGGTATAATACAATGAAAAAAATAACTGCAATAGGTGAAGCACTCATAGATTTTATCCCATCACAGAGAAACTGTGCTTTAAAAGAAGTTCCGTCATTTTCAAGAATGTGCGGAGGTGCACCTGCAAATGTTGCGGCGGCAGCTGCAAAACTCGGCGGAAAAGTTGACTTTATAACACAGCTTGGAAAAGATGCTTTCGGCGATTATATCGTTGATACTTTAAGCGACAGCGGAGTTGACACATCGCTTATTTTAAGAACAGAAAAGGCAAATACCGCACTTGCTTTTGTATCGCTTAAGTCAGATGGTTCAAGAGATTTTTCATTTTACAGAAAACCAAGTGCAGATATGCTTCTTGAACCTGATTCAATAAAGGAAAGCGTTGTAAACGATATAGATATGATTCATTTCGGTTCAGTTGACCTTATTGAATGCCCTATGAAAGAAACACATATAAAACTGCTTGAAAATTGCAGAAGGGCGGGAAAACTTATAAGTTTTGACCCGAATATAAGACTTCCTCTTTGGAACAGTCCTGAAAAATGCAGAGAAACAGTAAATGAATTTATTGAGTATGCAGATGTTTTGAAAATTTCAGATGAAGAAATTGAATTCATAACAGGTAAAACAAATATCTATACTGCTTTTGATGAATTTTTTGCAAAGGGAGTTAAAGTTATACTTTACTCAATGGGAAAAGAAGGTTCAAAAATCATAACAGGAAATTATGAAATAAATGTTCCGAATATTGATGTTGAAGTTTGTGATACAACGGGTGCAGGCGATGCAATAATGGGAGCTTTTCTTTATCAGCTTGCTTTAAATGATGCAGATAAAAAAAATATAACTGAATTTACAGAAGAAAAAATGACAGAAATGCTCACATTTGCAAATTTCTATTCAAATTATAGTGTTGCAGGATATGGTGCAATAACATCTTATGCCGATGCTGAAACATTTAAAAAGTTTATGGCAAAATTAAAATAATAAGTTTTCATACTGAAAATTAATTTCTTTAAAAAATAAACAAAAATATTTGACAATTTTGTCTGTTAAGTATATAATATATGGTGAAAAATAAAAGAAGGTGTTTCTCAGAATGGTAGTAATTAATGGCAAAGGCGTTTATGGTGGTATAGTTTTTGGAAAACTTTCTTTTTTTCAAAGAAAAGATGTTTCAGTAAGACGCACCAAAATTGAAGACAAAGAAGCTGAAAAAAAGCGTTTTGAAAAAGCTAAGGAAAGAACCCTTGAACAGCTTCAGGCACTTTACGACAAAGCACTGAAAGAAGTCGGCGAAACAAATGCACAGATATTTGAAATTCATCAGATGATGGTTGAAGATGATGACTATAACGAATCTGTAAACAGTATAATAGACTCGCAGTCTGTTAATGCTGAATATGCTGTTGCGGTAACAGCCGACAATTTTGCTGAAATGTTCGGTTCAATGGAAGACGAATATATGAAAGCAAGAGCGGCTGATGTAAGGGACATTTCAAACCGTATAATCGGAAATTTCCGTGATGATTCGGGTGAACTTAACACAGCAGATGAAAAGACAATTATATGCAGTGATGACCTTGCACCAAGTGAAACAGTTCAGCTTGACAAGAGCAAAGTTCTTGCTTTTGTAACAACAGGCGGAAGTGCAAACTCACACACTGCAATACTTGCAAGAACAATGAACATACCTGCTGTTATTGGAGTTTCAGAACTTACCGAAGAATACAGCGGTAAAAATGCAATAGTGGACGGCTACACAGGAACTATATATATTGAACCTGATGAAAAAACAAACGAAGAAATGAAGAAAAAGCAGGAAGAAGATATTAAAAAGAAAGAACTTCTCCAGCAGCTTAAAGGCAAGGAAAATGTAACTAAATCAGGCAGAAAAATAAATATATATGCAAATATTGGCGGTTTGGGCGATATTGGAGCCGTTTTGATGAATGATGCAGGCGGAATAGGTCTTTTCAGAAGCGAATTTTTATATCTTGAAGACAATGATTATCCGACAGAAGAACTTCAGTTCCTGACATATAAAAAAGTACTTGAAAGTATGGCAGGCAAAAAGGTTATAATCAGAACACTTGATATTGGTGCAGATAAAAAGATTGACTACTTTAACCTTAAAAAAGAGGAAAACCCTGCACTTGGTTACAGAGCAATAAGAATATGCCTTACAAGAAAAGAAATATTTAAAACACAGCTCAGAGCTTTATACAGAGCCTCTGTTTTCGGTAATCTTGGAATAATGTTCCCTATGATAATTTCAACAGATGAAGTTAAGGAAATAAAAGAACTTATTGAAGAAGTTAAAAAGGAACTTGATGAAAGCGGAATTGAATATTCAGATTCAATTGAACTTGGCATTATGATCGAAACGCCGGCTGCTGTTATGATAAGTGATGAACTTGCACAGATGGTGGACTTTTTCAGTGTCGGAACAAATGACCTTACACAATATACACTTGCAATTGACAGACAGAACCCTGAACTTGATAAATTCTATAATCCGCATCATGAAGCCATTTTAAGAATGATAAAAATGGCAGCAGATAATGCACATAAATATGGAAAATGGATAGGAATATGCGGTGAACTCGGTGCAGATACAGAACTTACAGACAGATTCCTTGAAATGGGAATTGATGAACTTTCTGTTTCACCTCCGTTTGTTCTTCCTGTACGTCAGAAAGTTAGAAATTCTGATAAATAATCAGGTGAAAAAATAACCATAAATAAGGAAAAACACAGCTGTTTTATATATAGTATCTATAAAAATGTGTGTTTTTTTGCAAAACCTCTTGATTTTAAACGTAAAATGTGTTATAATAATAACAGAAATTAAGAGAAAGGAAAGACCGGAAACAAAAGTTCCGGTCTTTCCTTATGTTAAGGAGTAAAAATGAAAGTAAAAGACTTTGGCAACACAGAAGGGCTTATAGTTGATCTTGTGCTTCCTATTGCTGATGAACTTGGTTACGACCTTTGGGACGTCAGATATGAAAAAGAGGGTGCTGCTTGGTATCTTCGCATTTTTATAGACAAGGAAGACGGCATAACAATTGATGATGCTGTCAGAATGACTGAGCCCGTAAACGAACTTCTCGATGAAAAAGACCCTATAAAAGAAAGTTATACTCTTGAAGTAGGTTCACCGGGACTTGAAAGAAAACTTACAAGAGATTTCCATTTTGAAGCCTGTCTTGGTATGGACGTTACTATTTCCAGAATACACGCCGCAAAAGGCGAAGAAAAGGAAGTAACAGGAAAGCTCGAAAGCTATGATCCTGAAACACAGACAATTGTTGTTGACGGACAGGAATATCCGCTTGAAAAACTATCATACGTTAAACTGTATGAAGAAATAGAATTTTAAAAATAACCAACGGAGGAATTTAACAGAAAAATGACAAGTGAATTTTTTGATGCTTTAGCATCTCTTGGAGAAGAAAATAAGATTGAAAAAGACGTTCTTATTGAAAAAATAAAGGATGCTATGTACAAGGCAGTTAAAAAGGCATACCCTGACTGCGAAGAATATATAGAAGTTGAAATTGACCCTGATGCAAGAAAGTTTAATGTTTATATCAGACAGACAGTTGTACCTGATGAACCAACTTACTATAATGAAGTAAATATTGATGTTGCAAGAGCAATTGACAGAGGTGCATATGTTGGCGGAACTGTCAGAACACCTATTGATATAACATCTTTCTCAAGAGCAGCTGCACAGACTGCAAAGCAGGCTATCAGAGGCGATATAAGAGAAATAAACAAAGAACACCTTCTTGAAAAGTTCAGCGGAAAAGAAAATGAATGCGTTACAGCAGAAGTTTCGCAGGTTGAAGATAACGGAACAGTTACTGTTATTTATGATAATACAGAACTTTATCTTTTCAAAAATGAAAGAATACCTGGTGAAACATTTGAACCAGGTCAGAAAATAAAGATTTATATTGCAGATATAACAAATAAGCAGAAGAAGCCTATTATTAAAATTTCACGTTCAAGAAAAGAATTTGTTAAGCGTCTTTTTGAACTTGAAGTACCTGAAATATATGACGGAACTGTTGAAATTAAAGCTATTTCAAGAGAACCGGGAAGAAGAACAAAAATTGCCGTATGGTCAAAGGATAAGAATGTTGACCCTGTAGGTGCTTGTATCGGTCCTAAGAGAACAAGAATTTCAAGCATTGTAAAGGAACTCAACGGCGAAAAGATTGATATTATTGTTTGGGACGAAAATCCTGAAATATTTATCACAAAGGCAATTGCACCAGCAAAGGTTGTAAAAACAATCATTTACCCTGGCGAACAGAAGTCATGTATGGTGGTTGTACCTGCTACACAGCTTTCACTTGCTATCGGTAACGGCGGACAGAATGCAAAGCTTGCCGCAAAACTTACAGGTTATAAAATAGATATTAAACCTGATGATGACCCTGAAGCAATTGAAGAAATGAAAAAAGCTGAAGAAATGATGCAGATTGACGAAAGCGAAGACGATATGTTTGAAGCTGAATCAGCTGAAGAAAAAACAGAAACAGCCGAAAATTCAGAAGAAGTAGTTACTGATGAAAATGCTGAAAAGGAAGATGAAACAATCGACCTCGGCGATGAAGAATAAATATGAAAACAAAAAGAATACCTGAAAGAATATGCATTGGTTGTCAGCAGGTGAAACCTAAAAATGAACTTATCAGAATTGTTAAGTCACCTGAAGGTGAAATATCAATCGATAAAACAGGAAAAAAATCAGGCAGGGGAGCATATATATGTCCAAAGGAAGAATGCCTGAAACTTGCTGAAAAGTCAAGGCGAATTGAAAAATCTTTTTCATGCAGAATAGATGCCGCAGTATATGAGGAACTTGAAAATGAACTCAAAAATAATTAATCTTCTTATGATTTGCAGAAAAGCAGGAAAACTTGTTATGGGATATGATTCCGCTAAGGAAAGTGCGGAAAAAGGAAAAGCCTGTCTTATTATAACAGCAGACGGACTTTCACCAAAAACCGTAAAAGAAACTGCATTTTGCTGTAAAAAATATAATATTCCGCACCTTGACGGAGTTGTTTCTATGGATGATATATTTGAAAAGTTTGGAAAAAGAAGCGGAGTTGCGGCAGTTTGTGACAAAGGTTTTGCAGATGCAATTTTAAAAGCATCTGATGAAAATAAGGCTGTTTTACCGTAAACAAGCAGATAATACCACGTCAGCCGGTGGAATATCTGCACATATGATACAGGAGGTAGCTAAATGCCTATGGATAAAGGAAAGAAAATAAAAGTTGTGCAGCTTGCAAAAGACCTCAGAACAGATGCACAGAAAATAGCAGATGAATTGGTTAAAATGGGACACAATGTGAAGAAAACAGGAAGTCTTACAGAAGCAGAAGCAAATATGATTATCAGTAAATTTACAAAGGATAATCAGTCGGAAGATTTCAACGATTTCTTTTCAAATACTCTTACAAAAGAAACAGATAAGCGTCCTGAACCTGAAAAAGAGAAAAAACCTGCCAGAAATGTAAAGAAGGAAAATAGCACTTCAAAATCTGACGAAAAGGCGGAAGAAAAAAACGTGAAGAAAACAAATGAAAAAAATAACGGTTCACAGAAGAACTACACAAATAATCAGGCATCTGACAAAAACAGAAATCAGAAGCCGAAAAAAAATCAGAAAAATGACAACACATATTCACAGAATAAGCCTGTGAAAAAAGAACAGTCAAATAATAACAACACAAATACATCTAATAAGGACAGAAAAACTCAGCCAAAGCAGGAAGTAAAGAACCCTGTTAAGAATGAAAAAACTGCTGAAACACCAAAGGCAGCTGCACCTGTTCAGAACAGAAGAAAAGAAAAGAAGCCGGCTGAAAAGCACGATCACGGTCAGCGTACAACACTTGGTACAGCAATGATTTCTGAAAAGAGAGAAAAGGAAACAACTGTAAAGCAGCGTACAGTTGACACAAGAGGTTCATATGTTGACCTTGATAAATATAATGAAAGATATGAAAATATCGCTCCTACAAACAAGGTTAAAGATAATTTTGCAGGAAGAAAGCAGAAAATAAACCAGAAATCACAGCAGTATAATAAAAATCAGAAGAGCAGAAAAAAGAAGAATGACCCTGAAGAAGCAATGCGTCGTCTTGAACTCGAAAGAGCAAGAAAAAAGCAGCTTGAAGTTAAAATTCCTGATATGATAACAGTCAGCGAACTCGCAAGCAGACTTAAAGTTACAGCTACACAGGTTATCAAAACTCTTATTCCGCTTGGAATTATGGCAACAATAAATGAAGAAATCGATTTTGATACAGCTTCACTCGTTGCAGAAGAACTTGGTGCAAAGGTTGAAAAAGAAGTTGTTGTTACAATAGAAGAAAAACTTATTGATGATACAGAAGATGCAGAAGAAACATTAAAGCCAAGATGTCCTGTTGTTTGTATTATGGGTCACGTTGACCATGGTAAAACATCTATCCTTGACAGAATCAGAAATGCACATGTAACAGCAACAGAAGCAGGCGGTATCACTCAGCATATTGGTGCTTATCAGGTAACATACAACGGAAAGGAAATAACATTCCTCGACACACCTGGACACGAAGCATTTACTTCAATGCGTGCAAGAGGTGCAAATATTACTGATATTGCAATTCTTGTTGTTGCCGCAGATGATGGTGTTATGCCTCAGACTGTTGAATCAATAAATCACGCAAAGGCAGCGAATATTCCTGTTATTGTTGCGATAAACAAGATGGATGCAGAAGGTGCAAATCCTGACAGAATCAAAGAAGAACTTACAAAATACGAAATGGTATGCGAAGACTGGGGCGGCGACGTTATATGCGTTCCTGTTTCAGCAAAGACAGGTCAGGGTATTGATGACCTTCTTGAAAATATACTTCTTATTTCAGAAGTTCAGGAACTTAAAGCAAATCCTGACAGACTTGCAAAGGGTGCTGTTATCGAAGCACGTCTTGACAAGGGCAGAGGTCCTATTGCAACACTTCTCGTTCAGAAGGGTACACTCCACAAGGGCGATGTTATTATTGCAGGAACAGCAGTCGGAAGAGTACGTGTTATGACAAACCACCTTGGCAGACAGATAAAAGAAGCCGGTCCTTCAGTTCCTGTTGAAATCACAGGTCTTGCGGAAGTTCCTTCAGCAGGCGATACATTCGACGCAGTTGAAGATGAAAAGCTTGCACGTTCACTTGTTGAACAGAGAAAGAACGAAATCAAGGAAAATAAGTTCAGCGAATATCACAAGGTAACACTTGAAAACTTATTCAGCCAGATTGAAGACGGCGAAATGAAAGAACTTTCAATTATCGTCAAGGCAGATGTACAGGGTAGTGCGGAAGCAGTAAAACAGTCACTTGAAAAGCTTTCAAATGAAGAAGTACGTGTAAGAGTTATCCACAGCGGAGTTGGTGCTGTTAAGGAAAGTGATGTTATGCTTGCTAATGCATCAAATGCAATTATCGTTGGATTTAATGTAAGACCTGACCCTGTTGCAGCTGAAAATGCAAAGAGAGATGGCGTTGATATTCATCTTTACAGAGTAATTTATGACGCTATTGAAGAAATTCAGACAGCTATGAAGGGTATGCTTGCACCTAAGACAAGAGAAGTTGAACTTGGAAGAATTGAAGTTCGTCAGGTTTACAGAATTTCAAATGTTGGTCTTGTTGCAGGTTCATATGTCCTTGATGGTAAGGCTGTAAGAAATGCAAGCGTAAGAATAGTTCGTGACGGTATTATTATTGCAGACGATGTTATCTCAGGACTCAAGAGATTCAAAGATGATGCAAAGGAAGTTGCCGCAGGATATGAATGTGGTATCTCTCTTGACAAGTTCAACGATATTAAAGTCGGCGATATTCTTGAAGCATACAAGATAGAAGAATACAGAGAAGACTGATTTTCAGATACGGAGAAAATATAAATGAAATATACACAAAGCAGATTGTCGGAAGATTTTTACAGAGAACTTACAGCACTTCTCAGAGAACTTAAAGACCCGAGAATTGACGAGTTTCTCTCAATAGTTCACATAGATCTTACAAATGATCTTTCATACTGCAAGGTCTATGTTTCAAGTCTTAATGGTAAAGAAGCAGCGAAAGAGTCAGTAAAGGGGCTGAAATCAGCCTCAGGCTGGCTTAAAAGAGAACTGTTTAAAAGACTTAAATTAAGAAAAAGTCCACAGCTTCTGTTCTTTGCAGATGATTCAATTGAATACGGTGCAAGCATAGGACAGAAAATACACGATATAGAAGTTAAGCGTGAAGAATCAGAACACGAGGAAACAGATGAATAATATAACCATTGAACAGGCAGCAGATTTTTTGAAAAACTGTGGAGATTCTTATATTTTAATACATCAGAGTCCTGACGGTGACTGCATTGGTTCGGGATATGCTGTTAAAAATTATCTTGAATCAACAGGCAGAAAGGCAAAGGTTCTTTGCTGTGATGATATTCCTGCAAGATATAGTTTTATGTTAAGCGGAAATAGTGATGATTTTACACCGCAGAATATAATTTCGGTTGATGTTGCAGATAAGGTTCTTTTTGGAAATCTTGCTGATGAATACGGCGATAAAATCGAACTCAGCATTGACCATCACGCATCAAATAAGCCGTTTGCGAAGCAGACTTGTGTTAATTCGGGTGCAGCGGCAGCTTGTGAAGTTTTATATGAAGTTTTCAAAGCGGCTGATTTTGAAATAACAAGACAGATGGCGATTTGTCTTTATACAGGAATTGCAACAGATACAGGTTGTTTTCAGTTTTCAAATGCAAAAGCGAGAACATTCCAGATAGTTTCACATATAATGCAGGAATATCCCGACATAAACTATTCAAAGATAAACAGACAGATGTTTGCAGTAAAAACTCGTCAGAGAATGAAAATGGAAGCAATGGCTGTTGAAAATATGGAAGTTTTTTTCGGCGGAAAATGCACTGTTATTTCTGTTACGCTTGATTTCCTTGAAAAAATGCACGTTGACATCAAGGATATTGAAGGAATTGAAAGTATTCCGCTTCAGCTTGACACGGCGATTATAGGAATTACAATAAAGGAACGTGAAAAAGGTTTCTTTAAAATTTCAATGCGTGGAACAGACGGCATAGATGTTTCAAAGATATGCGAAGTTTTCGGCGGCGGCGGTCACGTCAAAGCGGCAGGCTGTGCGATAAAAGGAACTCTTGAAGAAGTTAAATCGAAGATACTTGAGGCAGTCGGAAAGGCAGCGGATTTTTCTTGAACGGTATAATTTTAGTTAATAAGCCTGAAGATTTCACATCATTTGATGTATGTGCAAAAATGCGTGGAATACTTCATATAAAAAGAATAGGTCATGCAGGAACGCTTGACCCTATGGCAACAGGAGTTCTTCCTGTTTTTGTGGGAAAAGCAACAAAAGCCTGTGATATAATGCCTGACAGTTCAAAAGCGTATCGTGCTGATGTTAAATTTGGTGCAGAAACCGATACACTCGACAGAACCGGTACTGTTACGGAAACTTTTGAAAAAAAGCTTACAGAATCAGATATAATTTCTGTTTTGCCAAAGTTTAAAGGTGAAATAACTCAAGTGCCGCCTATGTATTCGGCTGTTAAAGTAAATGGAAAAAAACTTTACGAACTTGCAAGGCAGGGAAAGACTGTTGAAAGACCTGAAAGAAAAGTTATCATAGAAAAACTTGAACTTGAAAAGTTTGATGAGGAAAATCAGACAGCAGTTTTTTATATAGAATGTTCATCTGGAACATATATAAGAACTCTTGCAGATGACATTGCAAAAGTCGCAGGAAGCGGAGCACATTTAACAGACCTTGTACGTACAAAAGCGGCAGGTTTTGATATATCGCAAACTTTTACTCTTGAACAGATTCAGCAGATGGCTGATGAAGGCAGAGTAGAAGATGCTGTTATATCTGTTGATAAAATTTTTTCTGATATGCCGAAAATAATTTTGTCGGCAAAGCAGACTGTTATGTATAAAAACGGAGTAAAGCTTTATCTGAAAAATATAAAAGGACTGAAAAATGGTGTAGATGAATATACTGTTTATTCGGATAAGAATGAATTTATAGGCACTGCAAAAACAGATATGAAAAATGAAGTGCTGAAAATAGGAAAAAACTTCTTTTGAGGTGATAAAATTTGAAAGAAACACAGGAAAATAATGGATATGCCGTTGCACTTGGCGTTTTTGACGGTGAACACATTGGTCATAAAATAGTCATAGGCACTATGCTTCTTGAAAAAGACCTTAAAAAAGGAATTTTTACATTTAAAACGGAAACAATTCCTCAGAAAAGCAATAAACCTCTTGAATACATATATAAAACAGAATACAAAGAACTTTTGTTTTCACTGCTTAATATAGATAAAATATACAGTGCAGATTATTCTGAAATATGCGATATGGACGGAGATACTTTTTGCAAAAAAATTCTCTGTGAAAAATTTAATGCAAAAAAGATTTTTTGCGGATACGATTTCAGATTTGGAAAAGGTGCGGCATGGGGCGTAAAAGACCTTGAATCTTTTGGCGAAAAATATGGTTTTACAGTACATCCCGTTAATGCTGTTTCATCGCCGGACAATCCTAAAAAGAAAATGTCTTCAAGTGATATAAGAGATTTTCTTAAAAACGGTGAAATAAAAAAAGCAAATGAATACCTTGGAATAGACTGTGAATATGCAATTTACGGCATTGTTGAAAACGGAAAAAAAATTGGGAGAACAATAGATTTCCCAACAATAAATCAAAGTTTCGGAAAGGGACAGCTTGTCCCTAAATTCGGAGTATATTTATCAAAAGTATATTTCGATTATAAAAAGTATAATGAATTTAAATGGGGCGTTACAAACATAGGCGTGAAGCCTACTGTTACAGATGAAAATATTCCTCTTGCTGAAACACATATACTTGATTTCAGCGGTGACCTTTATGGAAAAAAAATAAAAGTATGCCTTGAGGAATTTATTCGCCCTGAAATGAAATTCAATAACATAGATGAACTTAAAAAGCAGATAAAAGCCGATATAAAAACGGCTGAAAAATTAATAATATGAAAGGATAAAAAATAAAATGGAAAAAGAAGTAAGAACCAGATTTGCACCAAGCCCGACAGGCTATATGCATATAGGAAACCTGAGAACAGCACTTTTTACTTATCTTATCGCAAAGAAAAACAATGGTAAATTCATTCTTAGAATTGAAGATACTGATCAGGAAAGATATGTTGAAGGTGCAGTTGATGTAATTTACAACACACTTAAAATGGCAGGTCTTAAATGGGACGAAGGTCCTGATATAGGCGGTCCTGTTGGTCCTTATATTCAGTCAGAAAGAATGGGAATGTTTAAACAGTATGCAGAAAAACTTGTTGAAACAGGTCATGCATATTATTGTTTCTGTGATAAGTGCCGTCTTGATGAAGTAAGAAAAATTCAGGAAGCTTCAAGAATCGCACCTATGTATGACAGACATTGCCGTAATCTTTCACCTGAAGAAATTAAGGAAAAGCTTGATGCAGGTGTTCCTTACGTTATTCGTCAGAAAATGCCGCTTGAAGGTCAGACAACTTTCCATGATGAAATATATGGCGATATAACAGTTGAAAACTCAACTCTTGACGACCAGATTCTCATTAAAACAGATGGTATGCCTACATATAACTTTGCAAACGTTGTTGATGACCACACAATGGGAATAACTCACGTTGTAAGAGGTAATGAATATCTTTCATCAACACCGAAATATAATCTTCTTTATGATGCATTCGGCTGGGACGTTCCTGTTTATATTCATGTTCCTCCTGTAATGAAAGATAAAACAACAAAACTTTCAAAGAGAAACGGCGACGCTTCATTTGAAGACCTTATCGCAAAAGGATACCTTCCTGAAGCAGTTATAAACTTCATTGCACTTCTTGGCTGGGCACCTCATGGTGAAAACGAAATCTTCACACTTGATGAACTCAAACAGGAATTTTCAATAAGCGGAATTTCAAAGTCACCTGCAATATTTGATGACAAGAAACTTCTTGCAATAAACGGTGCATATATAAAGAAATTATCTCCTGAAAAATTCAGAGAAGATGCTATGCCATACATTAAAGAAGCAGTTAAGAGAGAAGATATCAATATGGATATTCTTTGCGAACTTCTTCACTCAAGAATGGACAGCTTCGGTCAGATAAAGGAAAATATCGATTTTATTGATGAGCTTCCTGACTATGATATTGAAATGTATCGTCACAAGAAGATGAAAACAACTCCTGAAACAGCACTTGAAGCACTTACAAAAGTTCTTCCTGTTCTTGAAAATCTTGATGACTGGACAGAAGAAGGAATACACAAAGCATTATTTGATTTAATTGGTGAACTCGGAGTTAAAAATGGCTGGCTTTTGTGGCCTGTAAGAACAGCAGTTTCAGGCAAGCAGTTTACACCGGGCGGTGCTGTTGAAATTTGTGCAATTATAGGCAAAGATGACACAATTGCAAGAATTAAAAAGGGTATTGAAAAACTGTCTTAATATTTCAAATTATCGTCACAGACTTATCACATATAACTGTTAACATTATTAAAGACAAGTTTGGTGAAAAAGGTGCTGATAAAAAAGCACCTTTTAACGCCGATGCATAACACTCTATTTTAAGAGGAGGAAAACAAAATCAAATGATTGAGGTAAAGAATCTTACCAAAAATTATGGCACAAGACAGGCTGTTAAAGGCATAAGTTTTGAAGTTAATGACGGTGAAATACTTGGTCTGCTTGGCCCTAATGGTGCTGGTAAATCTACAACGATGAATATGCTTACAGGCTATATTTCATCAACAAGCGGCACAGCTGAAATAAACGGAGTGGATATACTTGATAATCCTATTAAAGCAAAATCCTATATAGGCTATCTTCCGGAAATTCCGCCACTTTATGTTGATATGACAGTTAAGTCGTATCTGAATTTTATCTATGATTTAAAGAAGTGCAAACTTCCAAGAAAACAGCATATATCAGATGTATGCAGTCTTTGCAGAATAACAGATGTTTATGACAGACTTATAAAGAATCTTTCAAAAGGTTATCGTCAGAGAGTCGGACTTGCACAGGCACTTATAAACAATCCGCCTATTTTAATTCTTGATGAACCGACAGTTGGCCTTGACCCGAAACAGATTCTTGAAATAAGAACACTTATTAAAAAGCTCGGAAGAAATCATACTGTTATCATTTCATCACATATCCTTTCAGAAATTCAGGCGGTATGCGACAGAGTTATAGTTATAAATAAGGGAACAGTTCAGGCTGATGGTACAATTGAAGAACTTTCAAAGGCAGTTACAGGCGAAAATAAAGTAGTTGTCAGAGTTGACGGTCCAAGGGCTGATGTTCTTCAGGCACTCAGACTTATTCCTGATGTTAAATCTGTTGAAGCCGTTATGGAACGTGAAAACGGTTTGTTCGATTATGAAGTTGAAGGCAAGGAAAATGATGATATAAGAATTGCCGTTAACGACGTTATTAAAGAACACGGCTGGAACATAATGATGATGAGCATCGGAACAATGAATCTTGAGGATATATTCCTTAAAATCACAATGGGCGAAGATGTTGTCCGCACACCGGATTCACCTTCTGAAAATAAAAAAGGAGGAGATAAATAATGGGTGCAATTTACCGCAGAGAGATGGGTTCATTTTTCTCATCAAGTATAGCATATGTATTTTTAGCAGTTTTTTATTTATTCTCAGGATATTTTTTCTATCTTGCAACAATAAAGAGTTCAAGTGCTGATATATCAGGAATGTTTTCAAGTCTTTTCCTTGTACTTGTGTTCCTTATACCAATACTTACAATGAAGCTTTTCAGTGAAGAAAAGAAACAGAAAACCGATCAGGGACTTTTAACAGCACCTGTTTCACTTGCATCAATTGTCCTTGGAAAATATTTCGCAGCAATGACACTTTACACAATTGCAGTAAGCGTTGTTTTCATTCACGGAATTATTTTAAGTTTCTTTGGTTCAATTGCATGGGGAAGCCTTGTTTCAAACTGGCTTGCACTTATCCTTTTAGGATTTGCATTCACATCAGTTGGTCTTTTCATTTCATCACTTACAGAAAATCAGGTTGTATCAGCAGTTGCAAGCTTTGTTGTGCTTATGCTTTTCTATATGATAGATGTTATATCAGGTCTTATAAACATTGAATTTATACAGAAAATTCTCAGCTCACTTTCATTCTACACAAGATATTATGAATTTACCTGCGGAATTTTCAATATGGCAAGTGTTCTTTTCTTTGTCAGTGTGGCAGTAATATTTAATTTCCTGACAGTAAGAGTATTTGAAAAAAGACGCTGGAGCTAAGTTAAAGAGGTAAAAAAATGAGTTCAAAGAATAATACAGTTACAGAAAAAAAGCATAAAAACAGAAAAAAGCTCAAGTATGGTTCAATTGCAACAGCCATAACAGTTGTTTTTATTGCAGCTGTTGTGCTTCTTAACATTATAGTTAAAGCTGTTTCAACTCAGTATAACTTAAAACTTGACCTTACATCTGCAAAGCTTTACGAAATTTCAGATTCTACTCTTGATTATATGAAGAACCTTAATCAGGACGTTGAAATTGCCTGCACATACAAAGAATCAGAAATGCAGACAAATGAAAATATGAAAATGGTTTATGAAGTGCTTCAAAAGTACAAGCAGAGTTCAGACCATGTTAAACTTGTATTTTTTGATACAACAGAAGACCCTGACATTCTTCAGAAATATCAGGCAGATTATTCAGGTACAATCAATGCAGGCGATATAATCATAAAAAGCGGTTCACAGGTAAGAACAGTTAAAACATCAGAAATGTTTGACGTTGACCAGAATAAACTTCAGTATTATTACTATGGTCAGATAAGCTATAAAGACTGCATAACAGGATTTTCAGGCGAACAGAAATTAACATCAGCGATTATGTATGTAACAGATGCAGACCCTAAAAAAGTTGCATTTATAACACAGTCAAATGGTGAAAATATTTTCAATCAGCAGAATGCATATTCAGTTCAGGCATTACAGCAACTTTTTGAAGACAACGGATATGATGTTACTACTGTTGATATAACAAGCGATGATATTTCAGCTGAAACATATGATGTTGCGGTACTTCCTGCACCACAGAATGACCTTACAGAAGACGGCATCAAAAAGCTTACAGAGTTCCTTTATAATAATGGTGACTACAGCAAACAGCTTATGTATTTTGCAGATTACACACAGTCGGCAACACCGAATATAAATGAATTTCTTGAACTTTGGGGAATTCAGGTCGATGACTGCATAGTTCGTGAATCAGATTCTTCAAAGAATCAGCAGGCAACAATTTCACTTGGTACAGCGGCATTCCCTGTTGCTTCAATAGTTGAAGCAGGTGATGAAGATACATCGTATAGTGATGGACTTTCAAACACAACTCTTCCTATAATTGCACCGCTTTCAAAGTCAGTTAAACTTTTATGGGATTCAAATAATGAACGTTCAACACAGGCACTTCTTAAAACAGATGATACATGTTATGAATATCCGCTTTCAGCACTTAAAAAGAGCAGTGATTCAAGTGAAGAATCAAGTGCTGAAAATGAAACAGAATTTGATGAAAACAGTGCTGAAAAAAGCGAACAGATAATAATGGCAGCAGGTAAGAGATCAACTGCAATGGGCGAAGTAATAAATACAAGTACGGTTTTTGTTGCAGGTTCAATGTCACTTGTTGATATGTATCTTACTCAGTCATCATCATATAACAATGGTTCATATGTTATGAATGCAATAAACGTTGCAACAGGAAAAGGCGGCGGACTTACAATTGCATCAAAGGATATGACAGCTAAAACAATCACAATATCACAGGGACAGGCAGCACTTGTACGTAATATAGTCGTTGTATTTATTCCGGTTATTGTTATTGCAATATGTGTTGTTGTGTTCATCAGGAGAAGAAGAAAGTAATGAGCAGCGAAGATAAAAATAAAAAAGTACCTGAAAGTGAAAACAATTCAGATTTCTTTTCAGCCGACCCGATGGCAAGATACAAGAAAGAAGATAAAAAATCAACTTCAGGAATAAAAAAGAATGTAATACTTATAATATGCGGAGTGGCAATTGTTGCCGCTCTCGCAGCAGGTGTTGCAGGAATTGCTGTCACAGGACTTGGAAAAGACAGCACAAATACAACGGAAGCGGAAACAGCCGACCCAAATGCGATAACTCTTTTTGACGGAGAAAGTTCTGATAATGTTAAAACTGTTGAATTAACAAACAGCAACGGAACATTTGAAATCTACAGATCAAAAGATGCAAAGGGTGATGACAGTGCAGAGTTCACACTTAAAGGCTATGAAGATTATAAACAGGATAGTTCAATAGTCGGAACAATTGCAAATAACCCTGTTGGAATGTCAACAAACCAGACTGTTGCAGAAAATGTATCTGATCTTAGTAAATATGGTCTTGGAGATGATGCAATAAAAGTAACTGTAACAATGGATAATGGCGAAAGCAAGTCGTTCAGAGTAGGCAGCAAAACAGCAGATTCATCATATAATTATTTTTGCCTTGAAGGAGAAAATACTGTTTATACGGTTGATGTTTCAAAGGTAAATAATTTTTCGTATGGTGCGGATGAATTTATATCAAAGAAGATAGAAGATGCACTTGACGAGGACGGAAGTCTTCATGTTGAAAATATCGACATAAAAAGAAGTGACATCAATTATGATATAGTTCTTCAGTATGATGATTCGCTTGCCGAAGAAAACGATAGCGACAGCAGTTCACAAAGTTCAACAAGCAGCAGTTCAAAGAAAGTTAATCTTGTTATGAAAGAACCTGTTGAATGTAATCTCAACGCTGAAAAAGCATCTGATACTGCAAACTGCATTTTTGGTTTGTCAGCTTCTGAAATTGTTCAGCTTGGACCATCTGATGATGATTTCAAGAAATACGGTCTTGATAATCCTGAATGTGAAGTAACAATAAAAATGAGCGATTCAAAGACATATGTTCTTAAAATCGGAAATGAATATACAAAAGGTTCTGATGATTCAACAGATTCAACCGACAGTGCAAGTTCAATAAAATATAAGTATATATATGTTGAAGGTGCTGAAAATATTGTTTACGGCATTTCAAATGAAAAACTTACATGGGCATATGTTCAGCCTATAGATATTTCATCAAAGATTCTTATGGATAGTTATGTATGGGATATAGGAAGTCTTAAAATTGAAGCCGCAGGCAAGGAAACAATGGAATTTGTCGGAACAGGTTCATCAAAGAAAGATTATAAGGTAACTAAAAATGGCAAGGACTGCGACACTGAAAGATACAGACAGTTCTATGCATTCCTTATAAAGGCATATGGTGAAGAATTTGCTTTTGATGAAGAGCCAAAGGGCGAACCGATGCTTACTGTTACTTATAAAGAACAGAAAAACGGAAAGGGCAAAACAATTTCCTTCTATGATGCAGGAAATACAAAGAGCCTTATCGTTATAGATGGCAAACCTGCATTTAAGTGCAGAAAATCATTTGTTGAGGCAGTTCTTTCAAATATTGATATATTTGATACAGATAAGGATTTTGCTACTACTTGGGAATAAAATTTAAAAACAAACAGGAGGGCAGAAATATTGACTAAATTCAACTATTATAAAGATTACCCGCTTGTCAGAAAAGGTAATGAACTTTATTATGGCTATATGGGTGAAAAATATGTAGCAAGAATACAGATAATGAAAGAATCTGATGATGGAAACGGAGAAATATACGTTTATAAGATATCAACAGATACGAATCTTCCTGTACAGAAAGTTGACAGAAAAACATTGTATGATGCACTCGACATTGCATATACATGGCTTGAACTTGCTAAAAAAGAAGAAAAATAATAAGATAAAAAAGTTCCTCCTTTTTGGGGGAACTTTTTTAATTAGGAATTTTGTAAATGAGGAGTGAGGAATTAGGAATGAGAAATTAGGGTGTCAGCTTCGCTGACGGATTTAAATACCCCTCCACCGCCTTGCGGCGGTCCCCTCCCCTTTCAGTGGAGGCATAAAATGGGTATTTTTTCATTAATTTTGCAAGATTTAATAAAGGCTCTCCTGAAAGGGGAGCTGGCAAGCCGAAGGCTTGACTGAGGGGTAATCTCCCCGTGGGGAGATGTCACAAAGTGACAGAGGGGGATAAGTCGCCGCAGGCGACACATTAATTCCTCATTTCTCACTCCTCATTCCTAATTCATAAATAATAATTTAAAAAATTACTTTACAAAACGGCGAAAATGTGATATAATTGAATATAAATCAGTTTATTACTCATAAGGAGGAAATAATATAATGTCAGAAAAATTTTATATAACCACACCTATATATTATCCATCAGGCAATCCGCATATAGGACATTGCTATACAACAGTTGCCTGCGATTCAATCGCAAGATACAGACGTATGCAGGGCAGAGATGTAATGTTCCTTACAGGTACAGATGAACACGGACTTAAAATAGAACAGAAAGCAGCCGAAAAAGGCGTTACTCCAAAAGAATATGTTGATGAAGTTGTTAAAACATTCAAAAAATTATGGAGCTTTATGAACATAAGCTACGACAGATACATCAGAACAACAGATGATTTTCACGTTGAAGCTGTTCAGAAAATTTTCAAAGACCTCTATGATAAGGGATATATCTACAAGGGCGAATATAAAGGAAAGTATTGTACACCTTGCGAAAGCTTCTGGACTGAATCACAGCTTGATGAAAACGGTTGCTGTCCTGAATGTCACAGAGAAGTAACAGAAGCAAAAGAAGAAGCGTATTTCTTTAAGATGTCACCATTTGCAGACAGAATTGAAAAGCTTTTAACTGAAACAGATTATCTTCAGCCAAAGACAAGAGCAGTCGAACTTGTAAATAATTTCATTAAGCCTGGTCTTGAAGATTTATGTGTTTCAAGAACAACTTTTAAATGGGGTATTCCTGTTACATTTGATGAAAAGCACGTTGTTTATGTATGGATTGATGCACTTTCAAACTATATAACAGCACTTGGATATGCAAACAATGCACACCACGATTTTGAAAAATATTGGCCTGCTGATGTGCATATGGTTGCAAAAGATATTATGCGATTCCACGCAATTATCTGGCCTGCAATGCTTATGGCACTTGATTTACCTTTGCCAAAACATCTTGCTGTTCACGGCTGGATAACATTCAACGGACAGAAAATGTCTAAATCTCTTGGAAATGTTGTTGATCCATTTATTCTTGGTGAAAGATATGGTGCAGATGCAATAAGATATCATATTTTAAGAGAAATGGCACTTGGTGCAGACAGTTCATTCTCAAATGAAATTATGATAAACAGAATAAACTCAGACCTTGCAAACGGACTTGGAAACCTTGTTTCAAGAACAGTTGCAATGGTTTCAAAATATTTCGGCGGAACACTTCCGACAGAACGTGAATCAG
The DNA here is from genome assembly GCA_022769365.1 of Oscillospiraceae bacterium. Lineage (GTDB taxonomy): Bacteria > Bacillota > Clostridia > Oscillospirales > Ruminococcaceae > Ruminococcus_C. Next base: position 37,488 of record JALEJO010000021.1, read on the forward strand.
GCGATTTTGATGATGAACTTATAAAGGAAGCAACTGAACTCACAGCAAAAGTTGACGACTTTATGGATAAAACTCAGCTTAATAATGCACTTGCTGAAATATTCAAACTTGTTTCAAGAGCAAATAAATATATAGATGAAACAGCACCTTGGGTTCTTGGAAAAGATGAAACAAAGAAAGCAAGACTTGCATCTGTTCTTTATAATCTTCTTGAAACAATCAGAATTATATCAACACTTCTTGCATCGTTTATGCCGACAACAATGCCAAAGGTATGGCAGCAGATAGGTGCAAAGGAAAGCGATGTAACATATGAAAATTCAAAGAAGTTCGGCGTTCTTCCACAGAATGTAACAGTTGAAAGAGGAGAAATTATTTTCCCTCGTATTGATGTTGACAAAGAAATTGACGAACTCAACAAAATAATAGGCAGCAAGGCAGAACCTGAAAAGGAAGAAGAAAAATATGAACCTGCACCTCTTGCTGATGAAATCGGAATTGAAACATTTGCTGAAACAGAACTCAGATGTGCAAAAGTTGTTGAATGTGAAAAGGTTAAAAAATCAAAGAAACTTTTAAGACTTCAGCTTGATGACGGTTTCGGCGGCAGACAGGTAGTTTCAGGAATTGCACCTTGGTACAAACCTGAAGACCTTATCGGAAAGAAGATAATTCTTGTTGCAAACCTCAAACCTGCAAAACTTTGCGGAGTTGAAAGCTGCGGTATGATTTGTGCAACAGATCTCCCTGACGGAACTGTAAAGGTTATTTTCCTCGATGATGATATTCCTTGCGGTGCTAAGCTTAGATAAATAAGTTTTTATTATAAAGTGCTTGGACTTCAAAAAGTTTGAGCACTTTATTTTATATAAAAAAATTTTAAAAATATGTTGACAAAGATAAATCACAGTGCTATAATATAGTTATAAGGTACCTTAGAAAATGAATTAATTAAAAGTGGTAGTTGAGGTGTTTAGAAAATTTTATTCAAGGGTTAAAATTTTTATACGATCAAAGCAGTTTGATAGGAGGTATGTAAAATGAAAAAGTTTTTATCAATAATTTGTTCGCTTGCGGTTTTAGCAACTTGCGGAGTTACAACAGCTTTTGCAGAAAATGTAGAGTCTGCAACTGAAAACATTACAGAAGAAGCCACTGCTGAAGAAAGTTATATTCTGGGCGATGCAAATGGCGATGGAGTGGTAGATACAAAAGACGCTATGTTTGCTCTTCAATCTTACGCAACTTTCATTATTGCTACGAGTAAAGAGTCTTTTAGTGAGGTTGTTCAAAATAAGATAAAAGAATCGGAAGATGTTCAAAGTGAGATTAAAAAAGAAGCCGAAAAAGAATTTTATTATGAAAGTGCTGATGTAGATAAAGATGGCGTTGTTACTGCCAAAGATGCAGCATATGTGTTGTTATACTATGCTTTAACTATTGCACATCCTGGTGTTAAAGCAGATATTTCATCAGGGGCAGAGATGAAAAAGTATTTTGATGGCACTCCTTCGGAAGTTGCTGCTATAAAAGGTGTATATCAGAAGTCTGCTGAAGAATCTCAAAGTGGCGAAATTGACAAGTATACAAGTATGAGAGATTACTTCAATAAAAAGATGGATAATTTCATAGATAAGATTAATAAAGAATATTCGGTTAAGAATTAAAAACAACCGCCTGTTTAAAAAACAGGCGGTTATTTTTATCCTATTACACTCAAAGCAGAACTGCTTTTTATAAGGTCAACGAACAGTTTTGACATATGTTCGGCATCTGAATTTGCATAAGTTTTTTCGTCGTTAAGCCAATGCTGAACAAGACCAATACAGCCGGCAACAAAATAACTTTCAACAAGTTCAAGATCGGTATCTGAATATTTTTTAGATGCAACAAGATTTAAAATATATTGTATTCTGTCTGAAACAATTTTGCTTATCTTATTGACAAATTTAATATCGCCGTTGTGTCCGAGC
>JALEJO010000026.1 GCA_022769365.1 Oscillospiraceae bacterium
GTTTTATTTAACCTTTACTTTTTCATCTTCGCAGTAGGCTTCCATTTCTGAAACGCTGTCCATACTTTCGATTATTACGTTTGAAATGCCGTCTTCAAGCTGTTCACGGATAACTCTTCTTATATCTCTTGCACCTGATGCCTTTCCATATGCCTGCTTTGCAATGCATTTAAGAACATCTTCTGAATAAGTGAGTTTTATTCCTCTCTGCTTCAAAACTGCTGCTATTTCGTCTACCATTATTTTTGCAATTGATGCAAAATTTTCTTCTGTAAGACTGTTGAAAACAACTATTTCATCAATTCTGCCAAGGAATTCAGGACGTAAAAATTCTCTTAAACCTTTTAACGCCTTTTCTCTGCTGATGTCTGTTTCTGTTTTGTTAAAACCTACACCTGTCGATTTATCTGATGAACCTGCATTTGATGTCATACATATAATTGTATTTTCAAAGTTTATTGTTCTTCCCTTTGAATCTTCTATCTTTCCTTCATCAAGTATCTGGAGAAGAATATTCATAACATCAGGATGTGCCTTTTCAATTTCATCAAACAATATTACGCTGTATGGCTTTCTTCTTACCTTTTCAGTAAGCTGTCCTTCGTCGTCATATCCAACATATCCTGGAGGTGAACCTATCATCTTTGAAACCGAATGCTTTTCCATATATTCAGTCATATCAAGACGAATAAGCGGTTCTGTTGAATCAAAAAGTTCTGCGGCAAGCTGTTTTACAAGTTCAGTCTTACCAACACCTGTTGGTCCTACAAATATAAATGATGCAGGTCTTCTCTTTTCGCTTAAACGTATTCTTGTTCTCTTTATTGCACGTGATAAAAGTTCAATTGCATTATCCTGACCTACAACGTGCTTTTTAAGATTTTCTTCAAGATGCTGCATTTTAACAAATTCAGACTGCTTTATTTTGTTTGCAGGTATTCCTGTCCAAAGTTCAATAACTTTTGCAATGTCATCTTCTGTTACCTGAACATCTTCAACAAGAGGTTTGAGTTTTTCAATTTCTCCCTGATTTCTTAAAATATCAGCCTTTACTTTTGCAAGTGCTTCATAATCTATTTCTTCTTCCGATTCCATAGATTCTTCAAGCTGTTTCATTGTTTCAGTATCTTTTACAAGCTTATCATACTGCGATATTTCAACATTTCTTATGCTTGTACATGCACAGCTTTCATCGAGCAGATCAATCGCCTTATCAGGTAAAAATCTGTCAGTTATGTATCTTTCTGAAAGTCTTGCACAAAGTCTTACTATGCTGTCTGAAACCTTAACTTTATGATAATTTTCGTAATACTGCTTTATTCCAAGAAGTACTTCAATTGTTTCATCAACTGTCGGTTCTTCAACATTAACAGGCTGAAAACGTCTTTCCAAAGCACTGTCTTTTTCAATGAATTTTCTGTATTCGCCAAATGTTGTTGCACCTATAACCTGAACTTCGCCTCTTGAAAGAGCAGGTTTTAAAATATTTGCGGCATTCATTGAACCCTCTGAATCGCCTGCACCAACAAGGTTATGAACTTCGTCAATGAAAAGAATTATATTGCCTTCTCTTTTTACTTCGTTCACAAGTCCCTTTACTCTGCTTTCAAACTGTCCTCTGAACTGAGTTCCTGCAACAAGGGCTGTTAAATCAAGGAGATAAATTTTCTTATCTCTTAAATTAAACGGAACATTTCCGTTTGCAATATGCTGTGCAATTCCTTCTGCTATTGCTGTTTTACCAACACCAGGTTCACCTATAAGGCAAGGGTTGTTCTTTGTTCTTCTTGAAAGTATCTGAACAACTCTTGAAATTTCCTTATCTCTGCCTATAACTGCATCAAGTTCGCCTTTTTCAGCTTTCTGACTTAAATTGGTACAGTAATTGTTAAGGAATTTAAGGTCTTTTCTTTGTCTTTCTTTTTTACTTTTTTTCTTGCTGCCTGTTTCAGGTTCATCAGATGTTTCCTTGAAATTTCCTGACATTGCATCCATTCCATCCTTGAACATACTCTGTAAGAACTGCGGCATAACATTATTTCCGCCCATTTCAAAGCTGTCGCCGTCCATAAGTTCTGTCATCTGGTCTGAGAACTGTTCAAGTTCATCATCTGTTATTCCCATTGATTTCATATAATCTGAAATCTGCGGTATTTTCATTTCTTTTGCACAAAGTAAGCAAAGACCTTCGTTTTTCTTTTCTCCGCCTTGTACTGAACTGATGAATACTACCGCCGGTCTTTTTTTGCATCTGCTGCATAACATCATTATTTTCTTCCTGCCTTTCTCTGCATTTTATTTAAATATGAAGTAAAACTCTGTAAAAATATTGGAAAATGTATGTTTTATTTATAACTGCATCATTGAAAAACAACATCTGCTCTTTGCTCGTTGAAACAAGCATATGCACAGCCGATGCAAATATATAAATATAAAACAAACTTGCAGCTATTCCTGCCACTCCGCCAAAAAAGCTGTCTATTGAAGACATTTCTGCTCCCTCAAGTCTTTTTTTCTTTGAAATTATTATGTTTGTTATTATCATTATAACTGTTGTAAGAATGACTGTTACAAGTATTCTTATTACTTTTATTTCAAGCGGTCTGAGATATGTGTCGCATATATTCTGAATGACATTTTCATAGTCTGAATCTGAATCAGATGTATCTTTTAAAATTTCTGCAAGTTCATTTGAATTTGACAATATAACATTGTCTGAAATTGCTTCTGAGTAAGGGAGTGAGGTATTCATAAGCATACCATTCATAACTCCGCTTACACTTTGCGTCATAAGTTTTTCAAAGTCTTCTCTGCTTCCGTCATAGCCGTTTTTTTGCATAATTCCATATAAAACGTCTGTGTTTCCGTCTGAAGCAACTTTTTTTATATCTTCGCTGCTTATATCTGCACCCTTTGATGCAAGTTCAGATGATATTTTTTCTGCAAGGTTATTAGTCTGCATATACTCTGAAACTATTTCATAATTTTTTTCTTTGAAATAATCATTATATAAAATATTTGAAACGTATATGCTTGATACCCAAGATACTGCAAAAGCTGCAATATAAATCCCTGTGGCAACCGCTGTTTTCATAAAGCCTTTTCTGTAACCTGCACAAACGCATACAACTGCAATTATAACAACAGCTATGTCATAGAAAAAACTGAATTGTTCTCCCATTTTTATTAATCGTTCCTTTGTTAATCCTTAAAGTCTATTCTCTCTATTCTGTCATATCCTATAAGAAAAGCGTAATTATCTATTCTTATAAAGTCGTTGTATGCATCGTCAAGGGTTGCACTTGAAATTTTTGTTCCATCTGTTTTATATTCATCAATTCCCTCGGAACTCATTATATAAACGCCTGAACCTGACACATAAACCGACTTGATATTGTTTTGAAAATAATTTTCATATGGTGATTGTTCGGGGTCTGAAAAAACAACAAGCTTTATTTTATGTCTGCTTTCATCATTTAAAAGAAGTGCAAGATTTCCGCTTGAATATGAATAATCAGCAAGTTCAGCCTGATATGTGTATGTCTGAACCAAAGCACCGCTTTTATTATAAATATTACAGAAAGTGTCGCAAACCATATAAACATTATCTTTTGAATCAGAAAAAATATTAAGATTCAAAGAATTTGCTTCTTCTGTCTGCCACTCATCGTCAACTGACCTGAAATCTGCACATATTATTTTTGATTTTATATCGCCGTCTGATGAACCAAGCGTACTCATATAACAGCCACTGTTGTCCGACTTGAAACAAACGTCCATTATTCTTTCAAGACAATCTCTTTCATAAATATTGTTTCCATCAGGGTCAAAAACATAAAGTTTACAGTCATATGTGTCTGATTCCGTTACAACTGCACAATATCCGTCCTTATTTATTCTTCCAAATAAGATTGAATCGGTGACTTCCGTTGTGTAAACAGTATTATTACGGCTGAAAACCTTTAATTTTGTTGCACCTTCTTCGTAAACAAGAACTCTTCCGCCGCTTGTTTCCATAACAGCGTTTGAAAGATTATGCTTCCATACTTTGTCAAGATTGCCGTCTGTTGTGTATTCATAAAGGGTATCTTCGCTTAAAATAAACAGTCTGTTTGATGCTGAACTTATTTTAAATTCTTCACTTCCCTGTATTGTAAGAGGAAAGTTTCCTTTTGCAAGTTTTCCTTCGTTTTGTTTTATTGTTGAATATCGGCTGCCTATTCCTTCAAGCTTATGTATCCACATATCTCTGTTGAGATAAAGACTTAAAACCACAGTCACTATTATAAGAAACCATGTCAATTTTCTGATTTTTTTCAGGCGTCGTTTCCTTGCCCTCAGTTTATTGACATCAACATTATCTGCCATATTTTTCTCCGTTCTCACGCTTGTTTTATTAATAATAAATTTTATTCAGATACAAACCGTGTGCCTGTGCTGTTTTTCCTGCAAGCGTTCTGTCTTTTGCTTCCATAATTCTGTCAAGGTCTGATATTTTTATATGCCCTTCGTTGACAGCTAAAAGCGTTCCAACAAGTATCCTTATCATATTATACAGAAAACCGTCGCCTTTTACAAGTATTTCTACGTTATTTCCACGTTTTTCTATCAAAATGCTGTAAATTGTTCTTGTACTGTTATCTATTTCTTTGTAATTTGAACAAAAACTTCCAAAATCGTGCGTGCCTACAAAATGACTTGCGGCTTCACGTATAAGTTCAATGTCAAGCGGTCGTCTGTAATGATATGAAAGATGTTCTTCAAAAGGATTCTTGCTTTCACTGTTATATATCTTATAAACATATTCTTTTGCAACACAGCTGAACCTTGCGTGAAAATCCATAGGAACTTCTTCGCATGAAAGAATTGAAATATCAGGCGGAAGTTTGGTGTTCATCGCCCTTACAAAATTTTTGCATGGTATATTACTATTCGTCATCATCGAAAAACAATAATTATTTGCGTGAACACCCGAATCCGTCCTCGAACAGCCTGCTATTGTGATTTTTTCATTACATATAACAGATGCTCTTTTTTCAACTTCTTCCTGAATGGTATATGCGTTATCCTGTATCTGATAACCGTGGTATGCTGTACCGCAAAAAGCCATCATAACTTTCAGATTTCTCATATTTTATTTTTCTTCTGACTTTTCTGATGTTGGTTCTTTTTTATCTTCCGATTCATCTTTTGATTTATCTTCTGATTTATCTTCTGACTTTTCTTTTTTATCTTCATCAGATTTATCAGATTTCTTTTCAGGCTCTTCTTTTTTGTCATTTTCATCAGACTTTTTATCTTCGGATTTTTCTTCAGATTTTTCATCATCTGTTTCATCTTTGGATTTTTTCTTTCTGAATGTGAGCATATGAACATTTGCTGAATCGAAAAGTGCCGGATATTTTGCAACTATCATCTTGTCTTTTTTGCGTTTTCTTTCAATTATGTAAAGTGCAACAAGAAGTAATATTCCTCCGACTGAAAGAATTGCACCTGCAACAAATCCTTCAGGTTTATATGAATATTCAATTTCATGACTGCCTGATGTGAGTTTTACTGCAAGCATTGCTTTTCCTGCCATAAGTGTTTCAGCCTTTTCGCCGTCAACCTTTACTGTCCAGCCTTTTTCATATGGGATTGATGTGTAAAGTATTCCGTCTTCGGCTGCATTAACTGTTCCCTTTATTTTTGTATCGCCAAATGATGTTATATCAAGAACAGATGTTTTATAATATTCATATGCCTTTTCAAATACGTCCTGATTCATTGAATAAACATATATAGTTGCTGAACCGTTGCATTCTTCCTTATCAATAGGCATTTTAAGAGTTACTGTTGCACCTGCATCAAATGAACCCATTGGGAAAATATATGGCTGTTTCTTTATGTTGTATGTGTGAAGACTGCTTCCGTCAAGCATTGTGTAGCAATCAGATTTACCTGCTGAAACACTTGTATATGCATAAAGCATATTTGTGTTAGGTGCAAGATAATTATACTTTAAGAAATATTCTGCTTCTTCATTGTCCTGAAGTTCTGAATATGTATATTTACCATAATCACCCTTTGTAACATAAAGTCCCTTATGTCCAACGTCCTTAACCTCAACAGGTGTGAAGAGGTCTTCTGTTATGCCTGTTGTTTCTTTGAGCCATTCATTCTGTGCTTCAAACGGATTTGAATACTGTTCAGGGTCAAAGTCAAGAACTCCGCTGTCTTTTACCATAAATCCAAGACCGACTGAATATTTATTTTTGAATGATGTTACTCCGTTTGTTGAAGAAAATTCATCAAATGCAAATGTATCTGCATTGTAGCCGTCTTTTGCAAGCATATACTTAACATCTGTAAAGATATTTGTAAGAGGTGATGTTGAAGCATAGTAATATCTGTTTCCGCCTGCTGAGGCAGGAAGTCCCATTCCTGTACACCACTTTGAAATCTTTTCATTTGCCATTGATGAGAACTGTGAAACACCATTATAATCGTACATTGCAGGGTCGTTTAATGTGTACCATGATGAAAGTTCTGTTCTGTAGAATTTTTCATCGTCCTGACTGTAGATATTTTCAAGTTCCGCTGTTACAGCTGCACCCTTTGTAGGATAATCTGTTCTTGTTGTTGTTCTTACTGATTTTATGCCAAATTTAACGCTGAAAGTCATTTCAACTATTACAACAAGTATTGTTGCAAATCTGAATATATCAAGATTTAAAAGCTTTCTTTCGTGAAGGAAAATAATAAGTGTATAAACAAGGAATGTTATGAGTGTATAAAGAACTGCTTTGTTTTCCTGTACTTTATATGAAAGTGAAAAATAGATAAGTCCTATTGCTATTATTGCAGCAATATCAAGCGGTTTTAATCCGCCATCTGCAATGACTGTATACGCTCTGTATGCCATTGTTACAAATACAAATGAGAAAAGGAATGCAAATCTGTATGGTATCTGGTTTGTGAAATGCATACCGTGCCAGAGATAATTAAGTATGTTCATATTGCAGCTTACAAGAATAAACGCAAGCATAAGCACACTCGCAATTTTTTCACGAAGCATAATTTTTGGTGAGCGGAGAAATATTCCAAGCATAACAATACAAAGAACACCGCTATAAATATTCGGCAAGCCGTCAACTGATGTCGGTTCGTGATAACCGCCCATATTTGCAATTATATCTCTGAAATTTTCATACCATGTTATTGTTGTCGGGAATGAGTTGTCAACGCTGTGTGTAAGCTGGAGTGCGTTATATGTAGGAAGTATTATAACTGCCGCAATAGCTGCTGCAACAAGTGAACAGCCTATTACCTGTGCTGTGCGTAAAAGGAATTTTTTGAAAGGAACTCTTAAAAAAAGTCCGCCTATACAAAAAGCAAATACCGCAAATATACAGATAAAAAGTGCTATATAGTAATTTGAAATAAGGCTGAGTGCAAGTGCTATTACATAAAGACGATATTTGCCTTCTTTTAAAATCTGTTCAAGTCCTAAAACAACAAGCGGAAGAAGTGCAACCGTGTCAATCCATATACAGCACCAATAATAGCCGAGTATATAGCTGCAAAGTGCAAACAAAACTGAAAAAATAACTAATGAAAGGTCATTTTTTCCGAATGTTCTTTTAAGGAATATTGCCATAAATAATCCTGCACATGATATTTTAAGAATAAGTATTGCTGTGAGTGCTTCTCTTAAATATGTGTCGGAAACAAGTATTGAAAGTAAATTCAAAGGACTTGCCGCATAATATGCTATGAGTGCAATGAAGTTTGTACCCATACCCGATTTCCATGTGTAAAGAAGCGATGCACCGTGCTGGAGTTTTTCGTGAAGTATCTGGAAGAATGGATAATACTGATGCCATAAGTCTGTAACAAGTATCTGCTGGTCTCCGAACGGAAAGACCTTAGCTTGTCCAAAACCTATTATCATAAGTATCATAGGAAGAAAGAAAGAAAGTATTAAATAAAGCTTTGTATCGCTTTTATTCTTACTTATCTTTTTGGGTTTGCTGTCTTTTTTTGCTTTGGCAGCAAACGGCTGTTTTTTTGTTTCAGTAACCATTTTTATAAAACCTCTCCTTTTAATTTAATAATTACCTTTATTGACACTATACCTGCAATGAAAAGAACTGTGTAACACACTGAAATAACATCTCTTAAATGGAATTTTGTCTGTTTCATTTTTGTTCTTCCCTCTCCTCCTCTGTAACATCTGCATTCCATTGCGGTTGCAAGTTCATCTGCTCTTCTGAAAGATGAAATGAAAAGCGGAACAAGTATAGGTATTATCGCCTTTGCTTTTTCAACAAGTTTTCCCTCTGTGAAATTTGCTCCTCTTGCCTTCTGTGCCGAAATTATTTTTTCGGTTTCTTCAACAAGTGTAGGAATAAATCTGAGTGCAATTGTCATCATCATAGCAAGTTCATGTGCAGGAAATTTGAACTTTTTAAGCGGTGAAAATATTTTTTCAATTGCATCAGTTAAAGCAATAGGCGTTGTTGTGTATGTTAAAAGAGAACACCCCACAATAAGAAGTATAATCCTTATTATCATAAAA
>JALEJO010000037.1 GCA_022769365.1 Oscillospiraceae bacterium
ATGTTTTATCAGCAATTTCTTCTGTTAAGGCAGGCGGTACAATTTACCTTCTTGGCGGTACATATAAATTTAGTGAAACAATCCTTATAGATCAGAATAATTCAGGTACAGAGTCAGCATACAAGACAATTTCAGCTTATCCTGGCGAAAATGTTGTATGGGATTTCTCAGGTCAGAAAACAGACGGAGCAAGCAGAGGTGTTGTTCTTGATGGTTCATATTGGCACTGGTACGGTTTTGAAATTACAAAGGCAGGAGATAACGGTATGCTCCTTTCAGGTAATTCAAACAAGATTGAAAAAATGGTATTCAACGATAATCAGGATACAGGACTTCAGCTTTCAAGATACAGAACAGATGCAACAGATATAGCTGACTGGCCGACAAACAACCTCATTCTTAACTGTACATCAAAGAACAACTGCGATGATCTTACAATGGAAAATGCAGACGGATTTGCAGCTAAGCTTACATGCGGTGAAGGAAATGTATTTGACGGTTGTCTTTCATACAATAACTCAGATGATGGTTGGGATTTATTTGCAAAAGAAGCAACAGGCCCTATCGGTGTTGTAACAATTCAGAACTGTGTTGCATTCAGAAACGGTTTCACAGAATTTGGTGAAGGCTATGGCGACTGCGACGGTAACGGCTTTAAGCTTGGCGGTTCAGGTATTGGCTCAGCACATATTGTAAAGAATTGTCTTGCTTTTGAAAATCTCCATTGCGGTTTCACAGATAATAATAACCCTAAACTCGGCAAACTTATCAATTGTACAGCAGTAAACAACAATGGTGAAGGTAAGGGTAAACCAAACTTCTCATGCTACAGATGTACAGATCCTGGTGCAGATTTTGATAATCTTATGTCAATCTATAATTCAGAAGTATTCATTTCAGATGCTAAACTCAAGGGTGGTGCTTCAAACGATAAATATGTTGGTACATATGCAAATGGTGTTTACTACAACAGCGGATATTATCGTGTAGATGAAGATACAGCAATAAAGAACGGTGCCAAGATTGGTACAAAGTATGAAGGTCCAAAGGCTTCAGATTTTATCTCAATGACAAAAGCACCTGCACAGGGAACAGATTTCCACACAGCATGGAGAAATGCAGATGGTTCACTTAACCTCGGCGGACTTTATGAAACAGTTAAAGACGGCGAATATGGCACAATGGGTTATCATTTTGAAAAATCTGAAACACCTGTTGTAACAACAGCAACAACAGTTTCAACTACAACTACTACAACAGTAACAACTGCTAAGCCTTCAGAACCAACTGAACCGGCAACAACAGTTGAAACAAAAGCTTCAACAACAGTTACAACAGAAGAAGTTAAACCTACAACAACAGTTACAACAGTTGTTAATCCATCAGAAGCTCCGACAAGCAGCGAAGTAGCAAACTTAAGATATGGTGATGTTAACCTTGATGAAAAGATATCTGTTGCAGATGCAGTTCTTCTTAATAAATATCTTGTAAACAGTGCAACTCTTACAGAACAGAGTCTTGCAAACGCAGATTGCTATAAGAACGGAACTCCTGATGCAAATGATACACTTACAATACTTAAAGTTATTGTCGGAACATATACAGAAAGTGACCTCCCTATTTTACCTGAATAAATTGTAAAAATGTTTTGATACAAAAAGAAAGCCGCCGATTGAGGCGACTTTCTTTTTGCATTTACACCTTAAATTATTAGTCGAAAACTTAAAAAATAAAATAAAACAGCTCGTTTTACAGATTTATTAAAGTAAAACGGCTTAAATAGTTGAAATACTAAAAGATAAGTGATATAATTTACGTAAGTTGCAGATACTTGCCAAAATGTAATGGAAGGAAGTTTTTGTATGAAAAAAATTGAAGCAATAATAAGACCTGAAAAACTTGAAGAATTAAAAGTAAAACTTATGAATGCAGGAATAACAGGTATAACAATAAGTCAGGTGAACGGCTGCGGTCATCAGAAAGGCTTTACTAAAAAAATAAGAGGAAATGATGTTTATCTGAACACACTCTATAAAGTTTGTGTTATGACAGTTGTTCCTGATGAAAAGCTTGATGAAGTTGTTGATATTATAATAAATGTTGACAGAACAGAGCAGATAGGCGATGGAAAGATTTTCATATCAGATATTGATGAATGTATAAGAATAAGAACAGGCGAAAGGGGAGAAAAAGCCCTTTAATAGTCGCTGAGTTCTTTTAAACAGCCCTCGAAATGCACGCCGTAGTTATGTGTAGCGTGGTCGGGGGTGTTTTTTATTGCCTTTTCAACGAAGTCTGAGGCTGCCCATACGGCTGAATCAAGATTTCTTCCTTTAAGAAGAAGCCCGAAACATACACTTGCAAAAATATCACCTGTACCGTGATATGTTCCGTTTATGAGTTCCTGTTCAACTATGTTGAATTCATCTTTTTCAGAATCATATGATGAAACAAAAAGAATATTTTCACTGTGCGGAATACCTGTTACAATAACTTTCTGATTATCTCTGCAAACAAGTGATTTTGTTAAATCTTCTATTTCATATTTTGTATAGTAATTTTTAAAACTGCTTTTTCCATTTAAAAAAACAGCTTCGGTTATATTCGGAGTTATAACATCTGCATGAGAACAATATGACTTCATAAGTTTTGCAAAATTTTCATCAAAGCCGTTATAAAACTTGCCACCATCACCCATAACAGGGTCTACAAAGAGCAGAGAACCGTTTTCTTTACAAGCGTCAAATATATCCAGAACATAGTCAATCTGTTTACTGCTGCCAAGATAGCCCGAATAGACGGCATCAAATTTTATTTTGCATTCTTCCCAATGCTTTTTTATAAGGGGCATTTCTTCTGTTAAATCATGGAAAGTATAATTACTGAACATAGGTCCTGTATGTGTTGATAAAACCGCTGTAGGAATAACGGCAGTTTCAATTCCGAGTGCCGAAAGAACGGGAAGTGCAACTGTTAAAGAACATTGTCCGAAACAGGAAATATCTTGTATTGAAAGAATTTTTTTATTGTTATTTATCATTGTTTTCCTCTTGAAAATTGAAATTTTTTAAAATAAAGAAATGCAACTTAAAAATGCTGATTTCTTTTATTTGTTTTATAAAATAATTACCGGAGTTTATTATAACATATTTTATCGGTTAAGTCAAAAGAAAAGTTAAGCAACTTAATAAAAATAAGTTTTAGTAGAAGAAAACATACTATTTTTTATGATTAAGCTGAAATATATTTATAAAAAACTAAAATCAATTAAAATTATTGACAACTTTAAAAAAATGTGATATATTATAAGCATAGAAAATCATTATGAACTTTATAGGTTATGAGGTTTGTGGTTTTTAAAGGATATATTGGTCAAAGGTGACTTATTTATCTGTATCAAATATTTAATGATACGATGAAGGTTGCCGGGACTTGAGTAGTAACTTTCATCGGAAAAGATGGAGGTTATTTTTTTATGTTGGCAGGAAATATTGCATTTATGATTATTTGTTCGGCTATGGTCTTTTTTATGACACCCGGACTTGCGTTTTTTTATGGAGGAATGGTAAGAAGAAAAAATGTTGTTAACACAATTTTATCAAGCTTTTTCATATGCGGACTTGCGTCGGCAATGTGGATTGCTTTCGGTTACAGTCTTTCATTCAGTGGAGATGTCGGCGGACTTGGGATTATAGGAAATCTTAAAAATTTCTGCCTTGAAGGTGTAAGTTTTCAGTCACCTGACGGAGAAAGTATTCCTGATGCACTGTTTTGTGTGTTCCAGATGATGTTTGCGATTATAACACCTGCACTTATAACAGGTTCTTTAATTGGAAGAATGAAGTTTTCTAAACTTGTTATGTTTGTTGCAATATGGTCGCTTATAGTTTATTATCCTCTTGCACATATGCAGTGGGGCGGCGGACTTCTCGACAGAATAGGTGCAATAGATTTTGCAGGCGGAAACGTTGTACATATAAGTTCAGGTGTTTCAGGACTTGTGGCTTGTATCGTTCTTGGAAAAAGAAGGGGATACGGTGCTATGGAATATCGTCCTCATAATATTCCATTTATCGTACTTGGTGCGGCACTCCTTTGGTTTGGTTGGTTCGGATTTAATGCAGGAAGTGCATTGGCAGCCGATGGTCTTGCAGTTCACGCATTTATAACAACAAATACTTCAGCGGCAATGGGGCTTCTTTCATGGATGCTTGTTGAAAGAATAGCACTTGGAAAACCAACAGCAACAGGTGCGGCAACAGGTGCAGTATTAGGACTTGTTGCAATTACACCGGGTGCAGGATTTGTACCAATTTGGGCATCATTTATAATTGGTGCATTGGTAAGCCCTATTTGCTATTTTGCAATATCAAAAGTTAAGTCAAAGTTTGGATATGATGATGCACTTGATGCTTTTGGCTGTCACGGTGTCGGCGGTATTTGGGGCGGTATTGCAACAGGCATTTTTGCAACTCATCAGGTAAACGATTCAACAAAATATCAGGGACTTATCGCAGGTGACTACAGATTGTTCCTTGCACAAATTGGTGCGGTTCTTATTACAGCTGTTTTTGCAGGTGTTGCAACATTCATCATAATGAATATACTCAAGGTATGCGGCGGAGTAAGAATTTCAACAGAAAGTGAAGCTGTCGGAATGGATATTTCACAGCACGAAGAAAAAGCATATCCTGCATTTACAGGACTTGATTAATGCCAAAGGAGAGTTGCAGAGATGAAAAAGATAGAAGCAATTGTAAGACTTGAAAAACTTGAAAGTATAAAAAATGCACTTCTTGATGCTGAAATAGATGGACTTACTATTTATGAAGTTAATGGCTGTGGCAATCAGTATGGCTTTAAAACAAAGATTCGTGGCAATGAGGTTATGATGAACACTCTTCCGAAACTTTACATAATGATTGTTGTGCCTGACCAGAGAGCTGAGGAGATAGTCAACATAATTATGGATACAGCAAGAACCAACGAAATAGGCGATGGCAAGATTTTTATTTCAACTGTTGGAGAATGCGTTCGTATAAGAACAGGTGAACGTGGTATTGAAGCTGTTTAAAAAGATTTTTACAAAAAGTAACCTATAAAGCAAAACGACGGTATTCCAAAAGAATATCGTCGTTTTGTTTAACACAGACAAATTAGGAATGAGGAATTAGGAATGAGGAATTAAGGTGTCAGCTTCGCTGACGGATTTAAAAACCTCTCCACCGCCTGCGGCGGTCCCCCTCTCCTTTCAGGAGAGGTTTTGCTGTGAAACTTGCAACTACAATAAAGGGCTCTCCTTTTAAGGAGAGAAGTCAGCTTTAGCTGACTGATTTAAAAGTTGACTGTACAGAAACTTTCAATAAAGCCTCTCCTTTTAAGGAGAGGTCAACTTTATTTACAAATTTAATTAAAATTGCATCTAAAGAAAATGGTATTAACCTTTCTATTGTTATCCGATGACATCTCTCTTAAAAAGTAAATCCTTACAAAAAAAGAAAAAGCACTGAAAAAATCAGTGCTTTTCTGGCGGAGAAAGAGGGATTTGAACCCTCGCGCCCCTTTCGAGACCTACTCCCTTAGCAGGGGAGCCCCTTCACCACTTGGGTATTTCTCCAAAATGATAAATTAAATGGCGGAGAGGGTGGGATTCGAACCCACGTGCCCTTGCGGACAAACAGTTTTCAAGACTGCCTCGTTATGACCACTTCGATACCTCTCC
>JALEJO010000007.1 GCA_022769365.1 Oscillospiraceae bacterium
GCAGTCAAATAAATTAAAATTCAAAATATTTATACATATGGTCTTTTCTGCATCTCCATATGCTTCTTTTATTTTAAGCTGTTCAGAATATAACTTAGACCAATAATACAGCGTTCTTTCTGCATAGTCCTCTTCAAAATGGACCTGTAATTCTATGTTTATAATTTCGTCATTGACTCTTACCCTGAAATCAAGTCTTGAAAACTTCTGATTTAAATAATCAGGAACTATCTCTGTATTCTGAATTTCTATGTTTTTTATCGATTCAAGCGGAATATCAAGAAGATTAGCTATAAGATTTGCAAGCCAGTCTTTATGTTCTTCCGTTCCGAATACCCTTTTAAATATTAAATCAAGTTTTAACTTAACTATTTTTGTTTCTTTATCCATTTTGGTTGTCACCTTACTTTTTATATGCACACTTTTTACTTATGCCAAATAGCAGTTGCACCGCAAGGCAGGACAAATCCACTTTCTTCAACAGGTAATCCAATTTCATCAGCGTAAATACTTCCGCCTCTGCCTTTTAAAACAGAACCTAAAATATATCCCATAACTGACGGTGAAAGTCCCGTTGTATAGCTGTTTATAAGGAAAAACAACGGATTATCACTTAAAACTTTTGAACATAATTCAACAAGTTCATAAATATTATCTTCAAGCTTCCATATTTCTCCGCCTGGACCTCTTCCGTAACTCGGCGGATCCATAATTATAGCATCATACTTTCTTCCTCGTCTGATTTCTCTTGCAACAAACTTTTCACAATCATCAACAAGCCATCTTATCGGTTTATCTTCAAGACCTGAAAGTTTTGCATTTTCCCTTGCCCACTGCACCATTCCTTTAGCAGCGTCAACATGGCAGACTGATGCCCCTGCATTTGCACAGGCAAGCGTTGCTCCGCCTGTGTATGCAAAGAGATTAAGTACATTTATCGGTCTTCCGGCATTTCTTATTTTTTTATCGACCCAGTCCCAGTTTACTGCCTGTTCAGGAAAAAGTCCTGTATGCTTAAAACCTGTCGGGTGTATTTTAAATTTAA
This sequence comes from Oscillospiraceae bacterium, assembly GCA_022769365.1. Lineage (GTDB taxonomy): Bacteria > Bacillota > Clostridia > Oscillospirales > Ruminococcaceae > Ruminococcus_C. The sequence goes on from JALEJO010000007.1 coordinate 1,046, forward strand.
GGGTTTTATAAGACATTTCCCATTCTTTCGGGAGTTTTGCATTATATTCCCAAGTTCCGCCGCCTTTGGAATCACGCTTATAATGACCTGCCGCCTGATTCCACTGCGGACAGTTATGCGGTGTTTTCCATATTACCTGCGGGTCAGGTCTTATCAAAAGATGACCATTCCAACTTTCAAGTTTTTCCATTGAAGAAGTATCTATTATTCTGTATTCTTCCCAGCCGTCTGCAACTCTCAAATTATTTTCTCCTTGATTTTTTATTATCTTCCGACACGATTTTTAATTGTATCTGCTATTTTCATAGCCATCTGATTAATCTGTTTGAAGTCCTTGCCTTCGAGCATAACTCTTATAAGAGGTTCTGTTCCGCTTTCACGAACAAGTATTCTTCCTGAATCGCCAAGTGTTTCTTCATACTTTTCAATAAGTCCCGTAATAACAAAGTCGTTTTTCCATACTTCTCTGTCTTTTGCAGAAATTTTAACATTTATCATTACCTGTGGGAACTTTTCCATAACTGAAGCAAGTTCACTCATTTTTTTGCCTGATTTACAAAGTATTTCAAGTATTTTTGCAGCTGAAAGTTCACCATCACCTGTTGTTGCGTGTTCAAGGAAAATGATATGTCCGCTCTGTTCGCCGCCTATTATATGACCGCTTTCAAGCATTTTTTCAAGAACATATCTGTCACCAACATTTGCTGCAACTACCTTTATTCCGTTTGCTTTTGCAAAGTGGAAAAATCCAAGATTAGACATAACTGTTACAACAGCTGTATCATTTGCAAGTTTATTTTCTTCTTTGTATGCCTTTGCTGCAATTGCAATAAGTTGGTCACCGTCAATAAGGTCGCCATTTTCGTCAACTGCAAGACATCTGTCTGCATCACCATCAAATGCAAATCCGCAATCGCATTTATTTGCAGGTACAAATTCAAGAAGTTCCTGCATATGAGTTGAACCACAGTTTTTATTTATATTTGTTCCGTCAGGTGTGTTGCTCAAAACAATAACTTCTGCACCAAGTTTTTCAAAAAGTTTCTTTGCTGTTGCAGATGCACTTCCGTTTGCACAGTCAAGTGCTATTTTTTTACCCTTGAAAGATGTGTTTACGCAGCTTGCTATATAGTCTATGTATTCATCTTTTGCACCTTCAAAAACAGAAATTCTTCCGATGTCACCATGTGATGAAAGTTTAATTTCTTCAGGATTATCAAGTATAAGTCTTTCTATTTCTTCTTCAACATCATCTGAAAGCTTGTAGCCTGTTGATGAGAAAAGCTTGATTCCGTTAAATTCCATACTGTTATGTGAAGCTGAAATCATAACTCCTGCATCTGCTTTTTCTTTTTTTACAAGATAAGCAACAGCAGGTGTAGGGATAACTCCAAGACTTACTGCGTCAGCTCCAACTGAGGCAACACCTGCTGCAAGTGCGGCTTCAAGAACATCTGATGAAATTCTTGTATCTTTTCCTATGAGTATTTTTGCTTTATGATTGGACTTTTTTGCAAGAACTGTTGCAGCTGCTCTTCCTATCTGCATTGCAAGTTCACATGTAAGTTCTGTTATTGCAATTCCTCTTGCTCCATCTGTACCAAATAATCTCATTTTCTTAATTACTCCTTTGATTTTTTTATTTATATTTTCAGCATTTTGCTGATGTTATTATTTCTGTTCAGACTTGTATTTGTAATACTGATCTTCTGTAATTTCAGCAATTTTCAAAGCACTTTCTAAATCAAGCTTTATATTTGAAGTCAGATTATCTACCATTTTAACCTTAGCTTGTATCTTTCCTTCCTCAATTCCTAATGCCTTGCCTTTTTCAAGACCCAATGCCTTGCCTTTTTCAAGACCTAATGCTTTGCCTTTTTCAAGACCTATGGCTTCGCCTTTTTTGATTCCTTTTTTGAAACCTCTTCTTTCAGAATTTGTAAGGGCGGAACGTTCGTCCATGATTGCTTTTTCACGCATTTGTGCTTCGTATCTTGTTTTTTCGTCTGCACTCATTTCTCTTATTGTAAAAATAATATCATGAATGTCTTTAACATTTGTTGTCGATTCAATCATTTCAAGATCACCCTCCGTTTCTGCATTTATCAGGTCAAGCCACACTTCAACAGGTTTGTTCTTTCTTGCATTCTTTAACTTTTTCAGTTCAAAAAATACAATTGAAAATCTGTCTGTTAAAATGCTGTGCCTTGACTCTTCCATTATTTTATACGATGAATAATATTCATTACAGTCAAATAAATTAAAATTCAAAATATTTATACATATGGTCTTTTCTGCATCTCCATATGCTTCTTTTATTTTCAATTGTTCAGAATATAACTTAGACCAGTAATACAGCGTTCTTTCTGCATAGTCTTCTTCAAAATGAACCTGTAATTCTATATTTATAATCTCGTCATTGACTCTTACCCTGAAATCAAGTCTTGAAAACTTCTGATTTAAATAATCAGGAACTATTTCTGTATTCTGAATTTCTATGTTTTTTATTGATTCAAGAGGAATATCAAGCAGGTTGGCAATAAGATTTGCAAGCCAGTCTTTATGTTCTTCCGTCCCGAATACTCTTTTGAATATTAAATCAAGTTTTAACTTTACTATTTTCGTTTCTTTATCCATTTTATTTGTTATCCTTTTCAATTCCAAGATGCTCATATGCAAGCTGAGTAACACATCTTCCTCTTGGAGTTCGTGACAAGAAACCAAGCTGCATTAAATATGGTTCGCACACATCTTCAAGTGTCACAGCTTCTTCTCCAATTGCTGCTGCAAGCGTTTCAAGCCCAACAGGACCGCCTGCATAGCCTTTTATTATCATTTCAAGCATTCGTCTGTCAAGGCTGTCAAGTCCGAGTTTGTCTATTTCAAGCCTCATAAGGGCTGTGTCGGCTATTTGCTGAGTGATTACTCCTTCACCTATAACATCTGCAAAATCACGAACTCTTCTTAAAAGTCGATTGGCTATTCTTGGTGTGCCTCTCGAACGCTTTGCAATTTCTGTTGCACCATCTGTTTCACAAGGTATTCCAAGAAGCATTGCACTTCTCCTGACAATGTCTGTAAGCTGTTCTGTACTATAAAGTTCAAGACGCTGAACAACTCCGAATCTGTCACGCAACGGAGCAGAAAGCTGTCCTGCCCTTGTTGTAGCACCTACAAGTGTAAAAGGATGCAAATCTACACGAAGTGAACGTGCTGACGGTCCTTTTCCGACAATTATGTCAAGTACATGGTCTTCAAGTGCTGGATAGAGTATCTCTTCCACACTTCTTGACAAACGGTGTATTTCGTCGATAAACAAAACATCATTTTCAGAAAGATTTGTTAAAAGTGCTGCAAGATCACCCGGCTTTTCTATTGCAGGTCCTGTTGTAATTCTTAAATTCACACCCATTTCATGTGCAATTATTCCTGCAAGAGTTGTTTTTCCAAGTCCTGGCGGTCCATACAAAAGTACATGGTCAAGTGCTTCATTTCTCTTTTTTGCAGCCTGTATGTATATACTAAGGTTTTCTTTGACTTTATCCTGTCCTATATATTCAGTTAAAGTCTGCGGTCTTAAAGTAAATTCAGATTCAGAATCATACTCGGTTTCGTCTGCGTCAATAAGACGTTCTCTGTATGGACTGATGTCGTCATTTATCTCCATTTTACTTGTATCTATCATTATTTTTGTGTCTTTTCTCCTGTCTTACTCATATAAATTAATCTATAAAATTATATCATCATTTTATGATTAGGAATTAAGGTGTCAGCTGTCGCTGACGGATTTATAAACCCCTCCACCGTCTGACGACAGTTCCCCTCCCCTTTCAGGGGAGGCTTTAAATGGGGATTTTTCAATAGCCCTACAAGACTATCTCTTTAAGGCTCCACTGAAAGGGGAGCTGGCAAGCCGCAAGGCTTGACTGAGGGGTTATCTCCCCTTGGGGAGATGTCACAAAGTGACAGAGGGGGATTTGTCGGCTTTGCCGACACCGCCATTCCTCATTTCTCATTCCTAATTCCTCATTCAAAACATATTTTTCCTGTCCAAACTTTATCTGTTATTTCCAATCATTTTAAGAATCTGGGAAACTATTGAAGATGTATCTTTTGATGCATCAATTTTATCAATATATGGTGCAATATCTGCATCTGAAAATCCGAGTACGGCAAGTGCCTCTATTGCATCTGAAAGCTGCTGATTATTACCAGCGGCAACTCCAGAAATATTTCCCGAAATTTCTCTGCCCTTGGTTATTTCTGCTCCTGAAACTTTATCTTTAAGTTCAAGCACTATTCTCTCAGCCATTTTTTTGCCTACACCCTTTGCAGCTGTAAGTCCTTTTATATCTCCTGATGCAACTTTTGTCGCAAATTCAGCAGGTGTCAAAGATGAAAGTATTGAAAGTGCTGCTTTCGGACCTACTCCTGAAACTGTTATAAGCATTTTAAAACATCCGAGTTCCTGTTTATCTGAAAATCCGAATAAATCTATTCCGTCCTGATAAACATTCATATATGTATAAACCTTTACTTCTTTTCCTGTTTGTGCAAGGTCTGAAATAGTTGTGTTTGTTGTTCTGCAAAAATATCCCACTCCGCCGCATTCAATTACTATGGCATCGGCGAGTATTTCCGTAAGTTCTCCTTTTAAACTATATATCATTTAGGTAAAACCTTTCTTTTTTTAATTATATCTCAAACTCATACTGCAATGTCCGTGACATATTGCAAGTGCAAGTGCATCTGCTGCGTCATCAGGTTTTGGTATTTCGTGAAGATGAAGAATATTTTTCGTCATATTCATAACCTGTTTTTTTTCTGCTCTTCCATATCCCACAACCGATTGCTTAACCTGCAATGGTGTGTATTCATAAACTTCAAGATTGCGTTCAGCTGCTGAAAGCATTATAACTCCTCTTGCTTGTGCAACATCAACTATCGTTTTTTGGTTACTGAAATAGAAAAGTTTTTCTATTGACATACAGTCAGGTTTGTATTTATCCAGTATAAAAAGCAGGTCACTGTGTATATCAAGCAGTCTTTTTTTGAAATCGGTGTGTGCCTGTGTATATATTGAACCGTATTCAAGAGTTGTAAACTCTGAACCTGCATAGTCAACCACACCAAATCCTACTATCGCATATCCCGGATCTATTCCTATAATTCTCATTTATTTTGATTTATGTTAATTTCCTTTTTGTTCAGACTTACATTTGTTATATTGCTCTTCTGAAATATTTGCAGCTTTTAATGCAGTTTCAAAATCAAAATTCATATTTGAAACTAAATTATCAACAAGTTCTATTTTGCTTTGTATTTTTCCTTTTTCAATTCCTGTTTTTTCTCCAAGAGCCTTGCCTTTTTCAAGACCTTCTTTCACCCCAAGAGCTTTACCTTTTTCAAGACCCAACGCCTTGCCTTTTTCGATTCCTTTTTTGAAGCCTCTTCTTTCAGAATTGGTAAGGGCAGAACGTTCGTCCATGATTGCTTTTTCTCGCATTTGTGCTTCGTATCTTGTCTTTTCGTCTGCACTCATTTCTCTTATTGTAAAAATAATATCATGAATGTCTTTGACATTTGTTGTCGATTCAATCATTTCAAGATCACCCTCCGTTTCAAATTAATTAGGAATTAGGAGTGAGGAATGAGAAATTGTGGTGTCAGCTGTCGCTGACGGATTTATAAACCCCTCCACCGTCTTCGACGGTTCCCCTCCCCTTTCAGGGGAGGCTTTAAATAGGGATTTTTCACTAACCCTTAAGGCTCCACTGAAAGGGGAGCTGGCAAGCCGCAAGGCTTGACTGAGGGGTTATCTCCCCTTGGGGAGATGTCACGAAGTGACAGAGGGGGATTTGTCGGCTTTGCCGACACTTTAATTCCTAATTTCTAATTTCTAATTCCTAATTTAAAATCGGAATTTTCATTCACTAAAAACACCTTGTATTATTATACCACAAAACAATATACTTTTTCAATACCTATTTACATTTTTATCTTGATTTTTTCTTTTTTTTTTTGTATAATAATATATATACAATTATATATACAATTTTTATTGTGCGGAAAGGAAAAAATATACGATGGACGAAGGTCTTAATTTACTCAGAAATCAAATAGATACCATAGATAAATCCCTGCTTGAACTTTTCTACAAAAGAATGAACCTTTGCAAACAGGTTGCCGACTATAAAAAAGAAAACAAACTTCCTGTGTTTCAGGGCAACCGTGAAAAAGAAATACTTGATAATGTAAAAAAAATATCTCCTGAAAATCTTGAAGATGCTTCAGCTTTTCTTATAACAACAATTATGGATATAAGCAAGGTATTGCAGCAAAGAGAAATTTTTTCAGATAAAAAGTTTATCGATTATAAAATTCCTCAGTTTGAAAAAGATGCATCTGTTGGCTGTCCTGGAACTGTCGGTGCAAATTCTCATACTGCTTCTCTCAACATCTTCCCTGAAAATAAAATTTCTTTTTTTGAAAATTTTGAAGATGTTTGCAAGGCTGTTGAATCAGGTGAAATAAAATACGGCATACTCCCTATACATAATTCAACCGCTGGTTCTGTTATACAGACATATGAACTCCTTGAAAAATATGATTTATACATATGTGCGTCTACCTGCGTTGAGGTAAAACATTGTCTTGCTGCAAAAAAAGGAACTTCTATTTCAGATATTAAGGATGTATATTCTCACCCTCAGGCACTTTCTCAGTGTTCAATTTACCTTAAAGAAAACGGTCTTGTTCCTAAAAATTACAGCAATACGGCTCTTGCCGCTGAAATGATTGCAAACAGCGATATTAAAGCCGCTGCAATTTGTTCTGAACACTGTGCCGAAATATTCGGGCTTGAAATACTTAAAAAATGCATAAATAATGTTGCTGCAAACTTCACAAAATTTATATGCGTAACTAAAGAATGTATGATTGCACCTCAGGCTGACACACTTTCAATAATGCTTACACTTCCTAATCAGTGCGGAAGTCTGCAAAGACTTTTAACTAAATTTATGGTCAATAATCTTAATATGAAAAAAATTGAAAGCCGTCCTCTGAAAAACGGCAGTTATGATTTTAGTTTTCATATTGAATTTGAGGGAAGCGTTAAAGATAAAAACGTTATTTCCCTTCTTCACGATTTGAAAAATAATACCGAAGGATTTAAATTTTTTGGAAATTACTACGAAATATAGGTGTTTTTTATGTTTTATTGCTGTGGAATAACAAATAAAGGCAACCGTGACCATAATGAAGATGCTCTTATGATTCACAAAGCCTATATAACCGAAGGAACTCTTGAAGAACATATTCCTTCTCCGTTTATTGCCGCCGTGGCTGACGGTGTTGCAGGCGAACAGGCTGGAGAACTTGCTTCAAGCCTCTGTCTGCGTCTTTTAAGCAACATTAAGTATAATCATACTACCGACCTTAAAGAACGAATAAACGACGTTCACGAGGTTCTTGTACAGTATGGACTTGAAAACGGTGCTTACCTTAATATGCAGACTACTCTTTGCGGTGTTGCAATTGATGAAAATGACAGAATTACAACTTTTAATGTTGGGGATTCAAGACTTTATCGCTATAGAAACGCTATGATTCGCCAACTTTCAAGAGATCAGTCGCTTGTTCAGCTTCTTTACGAAAAAGGAACTATAACAAGTGAAGAAAAACGTACTCATGCACAAAAAAATATTATATTTCCTGTTCTTGGAAATGTTCACAACGCACCGCAGATCGATATTCGTTCGTACGGCGAAAAAATGCAGTATGGAGATGTTTTTTTAATCTGTTCGGACGGTCTTTCTGATTACGTTTCTTCAACAGAAATGGAAGAAATTTTATCTTTGCCTAAATCTATGGCTAAACGTCTTAGAATGATGTCCGATTTAAGCCTTGAAAAAGGAAGTAAGGATAATATCTCCATAATTGCCATTTCTTATTATGATGATAAATAAAATGAAGAGTGAGGAATTAGGAATGAGGAATTAAGGTGTCGCCTGTCGGCGACTTATCTAAAACCCCTCCACCGCCTTACACCATTTACCCTCACCTTTCTGGTATTAACCCCTCCACCGCCTGACGGCGGTCCCTCTCCCCTTTCAGGGGAGGCTTAAAATGGGGATTTTTTAATAAAATTTGCAAAGATTAATAAAGGCTCCCCTGAAAGGGGAGCTGGCAAGCCATAAGGCTTGACTGAGGGGTTATTGATTTTCACAAATTAATAAAATTTTATGTTGACTTTTAGTTTGGATTCAGTTATAATAGAATTGTAATTATTGAGAAAGGATGTGTTTCTATGCCTACTATCAAACCTGTTTCAGATTTGAAAAATTATTCTGATGTTTTGCAGGACGTTTCTTTTGGAGCACCTGTTTATCTTACCAAAAACGGAAGAGGCTGTTATGCAATAGTTGACATTGCTGAACAGGAAGAGTACGAAAAAGCAAAAGCCGCACTTCGTTTGATGTGCGAATTGGATAAAGGCAGAAAATCAGGTGAAGAGCAAGGCTTTCTTTCTCCCGACGACATAAGAGAACATTTCAGGAAAAAGAAAAATGGCTGAGATACACTATTCACCTTTGGCATTTAAAGACCTTGATAAAATTTATAACTATATTTCAGAAGAACTTTACAATAGCACCGCTGCACAAAATACGATTGACGGCATAATGGGAACTGTCGATAAACTTGCAGACTTTCCAGAAATGGGTTCGGCTCTTTATTTTTTATCAGGATTGAACAGCGGTTATCGTTACGTTATATATAAAAATTATATGGCATTTTATCGCATTAACAAATCAGATGTTTTTGTTGACAGAGTGCTTTATGGTAAAAGTGATTATATGCGTATATTATTTAAAAATTAGGACTGGCAGTCGCTTTTTTAATGAGGAATTAAGGTGTCGCCTGTCGCTGACGGATTTATAAACCTCTCCACCGCCTTACACCATTTATCCTCACCTTTCTGGTATTAACCCCTCCACCGCCTGACGGCGGTCCCCCTCCCCTTTCAGAGGGAGGCTATAAATAGGGATTTTTTAATAAAATTTGCAAAGATTAATAAAGGCTCCCCTGAAAAGGGAGCTGGCAAGCCGCATGGCTTGACTGAGGGGTTATAAATAAGTCGCCGCAGGCGACACCACCATTCCTTATTACTAATTCCTCATTCAAGAAGGCGACACGCCGCTTCCTAATTTTTAAAAAAAACACTTGACAAACTGTTTTATATGTGATATAATTTGTTATGAGATACTATTGATACATATTTTTTTGTTGTTCATGTATTTACCTTTTAGGTTTTTAACCGAGTTTGAGGTTAGTCCCGAATTGTACCTCGGGACTAACTTCATTTTATTACAAAAATTAAATAAAAAGTAATATTAAATAAATTCACCTCATAGAATAATTGTGAGGTGATTTTTTTATGTGTTCAATTGCAGGAATTATTTATACAGATAAAAGAAACGTGAACAAAAAACTTCTTGAATCTATGCAGAATGTTATGAACCATCGTGGTCCTGATGAAAACGGAATATATACAGATGAAAATGTTGGTCTTGCACACTGCCGTCTTACGATTATCGACAAGGAATCAGGCAGACAGCCAATGACTTTTCAATGGAAAAATAAAGAATATACAATAGTCTATAATGGCGAAATTTACAACACTTCCGAAGTTCGTGAAAGACTTAAATCCCTTGGAATGTTTTTTACAGGCTATTCGGATACAGAAGTTGTTTTAAAAGCATACATCTTATACAAAGAAAAATGCGTTGAATACTTAAATGGAATTTTTGCATTTGCAATTTATGAAAAAGACAGCGGAAAAATATTCCTTGCAAGGGACAGAATGGGCGTTAAACCGCTTTTTTATTCATTCAGGGAAAATATGTTTTGCTTTGCGTCCGAAATAAAGGGAATTTTAGCGGATAACAAAGTTCCTGCCATAATCGACTCGCAAGGCATTGATGAACTTTTTATTTTATCCCCCGGAAGAACTCCCGGAATGACTCCGTTTGCATATATAAACGAATTGAAACCTGCCGAATATATGATTTTTGACAACAAAAATAAACAGATAAACAAAAAAATATACTGGCAGATGAAAGCACATAAGCACACTGATTCATTTGAAGAAACCGCTGAAAAAGTCCGTTTTCTTCTGTCTGATGCGATAAAAAGACAGCTTGTTTCAGATTATCCTGTTGGAACTTTTTTATCAGGCGGAATTGATTCAAGTATAATTTCATCAGTCGCAAATGAAGAATATAAAAAGTCAGGCAAAATTCTCGACACCTTTTCTCTTGACTACAAAGGAAACGACATATATTTCAAGGCAAGTGCTTTTCAGCCGTCATCTGACACAGAATATATCTACAGAATGCAGCAATATCTCGGCTGTAACGGTCACTGGTGCGTACTTGAACAAGATGATGTTGCAGATGCTTTGTATGATTCGGTTTGTGCAAGGGATTTGCCGTCTATGGCTGATATTGATTCATCAATGCTGCTTTTATGCAAAGATATAAGCCGATACGTCAAAGTTGCTTTATCGGGTGAATGTGCTGATGAAATATTCGGCGGCTATCCTTGGTACAGAAATATTTCGAAAGAAAAAGTTAAAATTTTTCCTTGGGCAGACTGCATCGAATACAGAACTTCTTTTATAAATAAAAATCTGAAAAAATATTCAAAAGGTAAAGAATATGCGGAAAATGCCGTTTACAATACCGTTAAAAATATTTCAGTTTCAGAAAGCGACAGTATAAAAGATATAAATCTGCGTGAGATGATACATTTAAACACAAGCTGGTTTATGCAGAATCTTCTTGAAAGAAAAGACAGAATGAGTATGGCATCTTCTCTTGAGGTTCGTGTGCCGTTCTGTGACTACAGAATAGCGGAATACCTTTATTCTGTTCCGATGAAATATAAAAATCACAACGGCTATGAAAAGGGACTTTTGCGAGAAGCTTTCAAAGATTATCTGCCTGATGAAGTTTTATGGAGGAAAAAAAGTCCGTATCCGAAAACTCATCACCCATATTATGAAAAAAAAGTTTCTGAAATTTTACAGAATATTATATCAGACAGCACTTCTCCACTTCTTGAAATTGCTGATAAATCCGCTTTGCAAAACCTTGTCGATTCAGAAAAAAGTTATCAGTGGTATGGTCAGCTTATGAAAAAACCTCAAATAATCGCCTATTTTATACAGATGAACTATTGGCTTAAAAAGTACAACATTAGAATATTATAATATTCAATGAGGAATGAGGAGTGAGGAATTAGGAATTAAAGTGTCAGCTTCGCTGACGGATTTTAAACCCCTCCACCGCCTGACACCATTTATCCTCACCTTTCTGGTATTAACCCCTCCACCGCCTGACGGCGGTCCCCCTCCCCTTTCAGGGGAGGCTATAAATAGGAATTTTTTAATAAAATTTGCAAAGATTAATAAAGGCTCCCCTGAAAGGGGAGCTGGCAAGCCGTAAGGCTTGACTGAGGGGTTTATACCAAAATATTTTGGATTTATTTTACTTGAAATAGCAAGCACAGTAAACATAGAGAGGTAGGAACGCATAAAACAAAATCGCCCCTGGCAGGGGCTTTAACCATAAAACTACCCTTACATTTTTAGTAAATTGGGGTGACTTGGCTGCGGCGACACACCGCTTCCTCACTCCTCATTCAATAAGTTCCTCATTATTCAAAAGTCTGGTATATAGTCAGTTTTGGCGGAATCTATGCTTTGAATGTAGCCGTTAAAATCGTATTTTGCAAGTGCATCAACAACGCTGTTGTATTCCATTTTGGTTATATGCCTTGAAAGTTCCGCAAAATTTGTCTGAACAACGGGAGTGTATTGCGACATAAGACTTATTATTACCTGTTTTTCGGTAAAATTTTCACCAAGCCAATTCATAAGTGCGATTGATTCGTGGCGGTGTTTCGGCAAAACAAGATGGCGGACAATAACGCCTTTTTTTAAAATATCATCATCGAACAAAAGTTCGCCAACCTGATTTACCATATATTTTAAAGCATTCTTTGCAACTTCGGGATAATCTTCTGCATTTGAATAATTTTTTGCTGTTTCATTACTGAAATATTTAAAATCGGGCATATAAACATCAACAAGCCCCGAAAGCATTTCAATTGTTTCAGTTTTTTCATATCCTCCGCAATTCCAGACAACAGGAATATCAAGCTTATGTTTTACTTTTTCAAGCGTTTTTGCAATTTGATAAGAAAAATGAGATGGTGTTACAAGGTCAATTGCAGATGCTCCCTTTTCCTGCATTTCAAGGATTTTTTCGGCAAGTTCATCTTCCGAATAAACGTCACCTTTTAAAACAGAACTTATCGCATTATTCTGACAAAAACAGCAATGCAGACTGCAACCCGAAAAGAAAAATGCACCTACTCCCTTTCCCCTGCATATGCACGGTTCTTCCCATTTGTGAAAATCGATTTTCGACAGAACTATTTCACTTCCTGCAAGGCAGAAACCCTTTTTTTCATATCGGTTTACACCGCAATTTCTCGGGCAGAGTCTACACGAAAAAAGCGGATTTTTTTCTTTATCTATGAAAGTCTGCATTTGAAATCCTCATAGCCGAACTGCTTTATAACTTTTATTTCATCTTTATCATTTAAAACGGCAATTGACGGCAAACCTATTCCGTTGAATGTATTATTTTTGCACATTGAATAAATTGCCATATCTTCAAAAATTAAAATATCCCCTATTTCAAGCGGTTTATCGAATGAATATTCTCCAATTGAATCACCTGCAAGACAGCTTTGCGAACCAAGTCTGTATGAATATTTTTTCTCGTTTAAAAGTCCTGAATCTTTAAGCGGCGGTCTGTACGGCATTTCAAGAACATCAGGCATATGGCAAGCCGCCGATGTATCAAGAATTGCAATCGGCATATCATTTTTTGTTATGTCAAGAACTCTCGTTGCAAGGTATCCTGCATTAAGTGCAACCGCTTCACCCGGTTCAATAAATACTTCAAGATTATATTTTTCCTGTATATGTTCAATGCATTTTTCAAGCCTTGGTATATCATAATCAGGTCGTGTGATGTGATGTCCGCCCCCGAAATTAATCCATTCCATATCATAGAGATATTTACCAAACTTTTCTTCAACGGCTTTTAAAGTGGTTTCAAGAGCGTCTGAGTTCTGTTCGCAAAGCGTATGAAAATGAATACCCGAAACACCTTCAAGATTATTTTCATCAAAATTCGCAAGAGTAATTCCAAGCCTTGACTTTGGCGAACACGGGTCGTAAATTTCGTGTCCCTCCTGTGTTGAACATTCAGGATTTATTCTAAGCCCGATTTTTTTCCCTGCATCAAGGACTTTTCTGCGGTATCTTTCAAGCTGACTGAACGAATTAAAAATAATATGGTCGCAGTAGGAAATAATTTCATCAATTTCATTATCCCTGTATGCGGCTGAAAAAACGTGGTTATATTTTCCCATTTCTTCAAAACCGAGTTTCGCCTCATAAAGACCGCTGCAAGCCGTTCCCGAAATATATTTTCCGATAAGCGGATATTCATAAAAAGCAGAAAAAGCCTTTTGTGCAAGCAGAATTTTGCAGCCTGTTCTCTTTTCAACTCCGCTTAAAATTTCAAGATTTTCTTTAAGTTTTTTTTCGTCTATTATGTAGCAAGGTGTTTGGATATTTTTCAATTTTTCAGTGTTCATTAAAACAACTCCTTTTCCATTTTAAACATATCATCAATACTTTCAAACTGCGGAACTGATATATTTTTTTCGGGAATATTTTCATCAGGTGTTATTATTTCCCGAATAGTTTCTTTTTGTATATCAGCTTTTGGAACAGTTTTTTCAGGTATATTTTCTTCCAAAACGGTTTCGTTTGACATATTCTTTTCAAAAACATTTTCAAAAGGTATTATCTGTTCATTTTCTTCTTTTGGAATTGGGAATATATCTGCCGGTTCTTCCTTTTCCCAAGGTGCAGGCGACTGATTTTCAGATGTGTTTTTCTCCTTTTTCCATCTTGCGTTTGCAGCTTTTTTCCCTGCTTCACGTCTTTTTTCACACATTTCAATATATTTTCCAAGAGATGACTGCATATCATCAACAAGTGAATCAAAAAGCATTTTCTCGGGTAAATCAAATTCATCTGAATTAATTTCTTTACCACAATGAAATTTAACAACTGCTTTGATTATCTTGCCTGCTGATTCATTATCAAGTTCAAGAAAATATTTTAAATGCTTTGAAAAAAACATTACGCCTATAGCTTGTGTACTCATATATGTTTTCCTTTCAAATAAAAATTTTTAGGAAAGCTGCATTTTAAACAAACATACATACAAAACAATTTTCAAAAACACACGCACTTTTTCAAAGTGCAGTGTGTAGTATTAGTATTTGTATTAGCATTAGATTTAGAATTAGTATTAGTATTAGAATTAGTATTATGTATTTTTGTTATTTTTTGTTATATGCGATTTTTATGCGTATTCGTATGCGTTTGCAATGCGATTGTATAACAAAATGCACTTTCATATATGAGTCTTTTAAGCTGTAAAAAGCAACCCAAAAAGGTTGTGTTTTGAAAAAATAATTTTTATTTTCTTCTGTTTTATCTGTATTACATAAATAAAAGTGTTGAAACTATGCAATATGCATAAATCTATTTCAACACTTTTTTTCAGATTCAACAGTTGAAAGATTGTTGAAACCTTATCAATTTACATTAAATTTATATCTGAAATAATTGGTATTAACCTCTCAGTCAGCATTCGCTGACAGCTCTCCTTAAAAGGCGAGCCTTTGTTGTATATCGTAAATTTGCTGAAACAGCCTCTCCTTTTAAGGAGAGGGTACGGTGTCCGTACAGCCAATAACGGAGAGGTTTACTTTGCTTGCTGTTTCAAGTAAAATAAATCCAAAATATTTTGGTATAAACCCCTCAGTCAAGCCTTACGGCTTGCCAGCTCCCCTTTCAGGGGAGCCTTGAAGCAACCTTGCAAATTTAGTAAAAAATCCCCATTTAAAGCCTCCCTTGAAAGGGGAGGGGGACCGTCGAAGACGGTGGAGGGGTAA
>JALEJO010000016.1 GCA_022769365.1 Oscillospiraceae bacterium
CTGTAAGTTTTTTAATCCGCATATGCTTCCAAGTATTACTATTGTTATTACATCACTTATTTTGTAATAATATCCGTCATACTCCTTTTCTGTTTCGATTTCTTCAAAATATTCTGTGATAAATGTTATTCTTTCCATTCTTCTATTATATCACTTTTTTTCTGCTTTGTAAATGTTTTGTAATTATTGATTTCCGTGGGTTCTAGTGAATGTCATAATTTATAAGATAATCGCAGTCCTGCAAGTTCTGACCCTCGGAAATGCAGTCCGTTGCAATTAAAATATCAATTTCATCTTTTACATTCGGCATCAGAACGGCTTTGTCTTTGGAAATCGGAGAAAACAGCGTCAGAATATTGTTCAAACTTGCCTTTACGCCTTTCAGCGTGGTTTTTCCCTCAACTGTACCGCTTACAACAGCTGTATTAAGCCCGAATTTTTTCTTAACATAAGGTGCAATGTTATCATAAAGATACATCGCCGTATCTGCAAATGCAGAAAAGATAATAATTTTTTTGTTATTTGGATTGATAGGATTTTCTATCTTGTTATTTATCATTTCAAACAAAGTTTGCAGCTTTTTATCATGTTCAGGAGTAACTTCTTTCAGCATAAACAGCAATATTTCGATATTTTCAGAATCTGCCGCAAGTTCTTTCCTCCATGATTTTATATCAACATCTGCAAGGTCAATCTGAACTTTTTTACCAACAACAAAATCATTATTTGTATCGTCAATATCAAAATCATTTTCAGAAACATCATACATATCAAGTTTTGTCAAGCCGTTTAGCTTAAAATTATCGATTGTATTAATAGTGTGGTCGATAAGCTGTTTTATTCTCGTCAGAGTCAAAACAAATAAATTTACCGAACTTTCAAGACGTTTCAGCAAGTTTATAGACATAAGTTTTCTGACACCACGTTCACGGCCTATTTGCGTCATATTGCCTTTGTTATGGGAAGTTCCCATATATTTTTCACGTTTGCTGTCGAAAATAAAAAGCGATGGCGTATATATCGATAAGTTAAGTGAAGTTACCGATTCATAAATATCTTTATAACTTACAACAGACGACAAATCCGACAAAGCTGGTCTTACTGAAATTGGTTTCAAACGTTCCGGAAACTTGCCGATTTTGGCTGTATTGTAGTATTTTTCAATATGTTTTCTGGAACGTGCAATTGTTACGCTGTCAA
Source organism: Oscillospiraceae bacterium (assembly GCA_022769365.1). Lineage (GTDB taxonomy): Bacteria > Bacillota > Clostridia > Oscillospirales > Ruminococcaceae > Ruminococcus_C. Next base: position 1,201 of record JALEJO010000016.1, read on the forward strand.
GCAATTGGAAGAAATCAAAGTCGAGAGTTCGCAGCAATGCATCTGTTGTCCTTGCTTCAGGCGGAAGCTTCCCCCACAAAGTAAACGAACGCTGTGCCTGTTTGAATATTTCTTCAACAGATCTGTCTGTATTTAATTTTTGACTAAGATTTTGCGATTCACCTTCATATGCAATTGCAAGCTGATTTCTTAAAGCAGAGAAGTTGTTGTTTACAGGAGTGCCGTAGGCAACACCTTAACAACGATTATTTGGTAAAGTTTGGACGGTTGGTTTTACAACAATAAAACCGAAAGGACAGATACAAATGATTGATGCGATGTACAATTACAGACAGGGTGAAATCCACTCCGCTGAGTTCTCTGATGAGTTCAACAAGCTCTGTATCCCCTTTGAAGATTCGCTGAGTGAGGAGCAGATTGATGTGTTTCACAAGCTCCTCGACTGCGTGAGCGAGACTGCCTCTGCTGAGATGAGAGCTGCCTACAAAGTCGGATTCAAGGACGGTGCGACTATGATGCAGGAGATTCAGGACTGATATAATTAAAGCATAAGTAAAGGGCTATGTCCTCCGTAAACGTGTACGGAAGATATAGCTCTGTTTTTCTTTTCAGATTTAGTTTGTAAGTTTTTCTTTATTCTCGCTCGATTTGGCAAGTCATCATCACATTGAGTAAAAGCTCATACTCAGGACTGAATACTATAAGGATTTATTTTCAAATATAGCTTAACTACAATGCGATGTTCTGCTATTTTTCTATACACAAAACCAATTGACGCTGCCTGAATTCTATGCTATAATAAAAACAACACAAACCGGAAAGCTGGTGCTAAGAATGAAAATAGACAGGCTGATCGGCATACTCTCAGTACTTTTGCAGCGTGACAAAGTAACGTCACAGGAGCTTGCAGAGAAATTCGAGGTGTCACGGCGGACGATACTGCGTGATATTGAGTCGATCAATATAGCGGGT
>JALEJO010000019.1 GCA_022769365.1 Oscillospiraceae bacterium
AATAACGGTTGACAACATATCAACACCAACTACATCAAAAGATAATGGAACAACATCAAAAACTGAAACAAAAACAAAACTTGGCGATATAAATGATGATGGTGCAATTGACTCAAAGGATGCTGTATTGGTACTTAAATATTACGCTGAAAGTCTTACAGGAAACACGACAACAAGCATTCCGCTTGAAAAAGGCGATGTAAATGGCGATGGCAAGATTGATTCTAAAGACGCTGTTAAAATCCTTAAATACTATGCACAAACTATGGTTGGTCTCAATGTGGATATAAAAGATGTTTGATAATTCAGACAAGTAAAATAAAATCTCAGGCATAAAGTGCCTGAGATTTTTTCTTTCGCTTTTCCAGTGTCTTAACAGACCCTTCCTGAACTTACTATAACATATCTACTGAATTGTTACCCTTCTTACATTTGTATCATTCATATATTTTTCTTTTATTAATTTGTAGTCCTTCAGTATCGTCTCTGTTTCAGAATTTATCAGTATCATTTTGCATTTAAAATATTATTTATCATTTCATCAGAAAGCCCACTTTTACGCATTTTTTCAATCAATTCATCTTCTTTTCTTTTTTCACCTTTTTCAATGCCCTGAGCTATGCCTTTTTCAATACCCTGAGCAATACCCTTTTCAATACCCTGAGCTATGCCTTTTTGAATTCCTTGAGCAATTCCCTCAGCAATACCTTCCTCCTTTGCACCCTCTAAAGCAGAAACTTCGTCGTGGAGAGATTTTTCACGCATTTCAGCAAGATAACGCATTTTTTCATCAGCATTAAGTTTTCTTAAAACTACTATTGCCTGATTTATTTCCTGTACGTTTGTATTTTCAAGCATATCAAGTTCCTCCTCTGTTTCAGCATTTATCAATTGCAGCCACAGCTGCATATGGTTGTTTTTATCAGGATGTTTTCCTATTTTTTTGAGCTCAAAGAAATGTATTCCAAATTTGTTTGTAAGGACTTCGTGTCTTGTTTTTTCCATTATTTTAAAATGCGAGTGATATTCGTTGCAATCGAAAAGATTGAAATTTACAATGTTTATGCATATAGTTTCTTTGAGTTTACCGTATGATTCACCGCTTTTCAGTTCACTTCCATATATTCTTGACCAATAATATAAAGTTCTTTCAGCAAAGTCGGGTTCGCTGTTTATTTGAAGTTCAACATTAACAATTTTATCATCAACCTGCATTTTCAAGTCTACACGACTAAATTTATCTGCATAGTTATCGGGAATAAGTTCAACATTATCCATAATTATTTTCTTGATTGATTCTCTTGGAATTTCAAGAATACTTGAAAGAAAATTTGCCAAAAGCTGTTCATTTTCAGCTGTTCCGAACATTGCTTTGAATATAATATCAAGTTTTAATTTTATAATTTTATTACTGTTCATTTTAGCATCCTTTCATATTTAATCTTCACATATAGTATACCATAACTGCATATAAAATGCAATAGAATTTTTAAACATAAAGTTGACATAACGCCTGATTTTATGTTATACTATAATATAAATGCATAAGTAGTTCAGAGTAAAATCGGAGGAAAAACAATGCTTTTAAATATACAGGACGTAAATAAAATATATAATGGAGAAACAATTTTAGAACATATTGACCTTTCAATAGATGAAAAAGACAGAATAGGACTTATAGGTGTGAATGGTTGTGGAAAATCGACACTTATAAAACTTATAACAAAAGAAATATTACCTGACCATCTTGTTGAAACCGATGGACAGGTTGGTTATTCAAGAAAAATATCAATTGGATACCTTGCACAGATGGACGGTCTTGAAGGAAACAGCACAGTACTTGAGGCTATGAGAGAAGTTTTTTCAGATGTGCTTGAAACAGCCGAAAAAATGAAAAAACTTGAAAATGAGGGCAAGGCAGATTCTGAAGAATACGCTGACCTTTTTACGTGGTTTGAAGCAAATGACGGATATAATATTGATGTTAAAATAAAAACAGTTCTGAATGGTATGGGTTTTGGTGAAGAACTTTTTAACAGAGTAGTTTCAAGTTTCAGCGGTGGAGAAAAAACAAGGCTTGCAATAGCAAAACTTCTTCTCGAACAGCCAAATCTTTTAATACTTGATGAACCTACAAATCATCTTGATTTCAATACGGTTTTATGGCTTGAAGATTATCTTAATTCTTATAATGGTGCAATTCTTGTTGTATCTCACGACAGATATTTTCTTGATAAAGTCTGTACTTCAATATGTGAAATAGAAAATAAGCACTTAACAAGGTATAAGGGCAATTATTCAAAGTTTCACATTTTAAAAGAAGAAAAAACTGCAAGACTTCAAAAAGAATACGAAATACAGCAGAAAAAAATTGATAAAATGGAAGATTATGTTGCAAAAAATCTTGTTCGTGCCTCTACTTCAAAGAGTGCAAAAAGCAGAATAAAGGCACTTAATGCAATGGACGTTATTGAAAATCCTACTGTTACACATAAAGATGCTGTTTTGAATTTCACATATGCTATTGAACCTCCTGAGGAAGTTTTAAATGTTCGTTCGGTTGATTTGACAGTTGGAAGTGGAAGCGAAAAGAAAACACTTCTTGATAATATTTCTTTTACTGTTCGCAGAGGTGAAAAACTTGGAATAGTAGGTGATAATGGAATAGGAAAGTCAACTTTGCTGAAAGTTTTACAAAATATAATTCATCATAACGGCATTGTAAGATGGAATCAGAATGTTAAATATTCATATTTTGAGCAGGAAAGTGAAAGCCTTGACAAACTCTTAACTGTATTTGATACAATAAAAGAAAGATACCCACTGATGACTGATTTTGAAGTTAGAAGTCTTTTGGGAAAAGTGCGAATTTCAGGGGAAAATGTTTTCAAAGAAATAGGAGTTATAAGCGGTGGAGAACGTGCTAAAGTCTGTTTTGCACTTATAATGCTTGAACATTCTAATGTTTTAATACTCGATGAACCTACAAACCACCTTGATATTTACACAAGAGAAGTTCTTGAAGATGCATTAAGCCGATATACAGGTACAATAATTTTCGTATCTCACGACAGATATTTGCTTAACAGAATTTCAACAAACGTTCTTGAATTGACAGCAAATGGTGCTGAAATGTTCAATGGAAATTTTGATAATTATATGAACATAAAGGAAAGACGTGAACAGGAAGAAAGAGCTGCCGAAGAATTTGAAAAAGCACAAAAAGCAAGAGAGGCGGCAAAGCAGAAAAAAGAAAATGTTTATAAATCTAAGGCACAAAGAGCAGAAGAAGCCAAGATTAGGGCAAGAATAAAGGAACTTGAAAAAAGTATTGATGATATTCAAAATCAGATAGACACGCTTTCAGAAGAAATAACAAAACCTGAAATTGCGTCAGATTTTAAGCTTATGAATGAAAAATGTTTGCTTATAGAAGAACTTAAAAATAAAATGGACGAACAATTTGAGGAACTTTGTGAGTTGTCGTAATTTATATTTATTTGCTTGAAAATTTAAAAGTGTAATATTTCAATATTAAAAGGCATATTATCTAAGTAAATCCGAAAAAAAGGAGATAGATAATATGCCTTATGTTTATTTAAGCCCATCAACACAGGAATGGAATCAGTATGCAATTTCAGGAAATGAAGAAGAATATATGAATTACATTGCTGATAAAATGGAAGATTACCTAAAAAGCTGCGGAATAAATTTCAAGAGAAATAATCCTGATAATAATGCGGCAGGAGCAATAAAAGAATCAAATTCAGAAGATTTTGATGTTCATCTTGCACTTCATTCAAATGCAGCACCTGAAAGATATTCAGGAATGTTCAGAGGTGTTGACATTTACTATTCGCCACACAGCAGATGGAGCAAGGCACTTGCAGATATTATAGTTGCCAATATGAAAAAAGTTTATCCTGATGCTGAAAAAGTAAAGGCAGTGCCTTCTGTTTCACTTGGAGAAGTTTCGCAGACAAGAGCAGCGGCTGTTTTATGCGAACTCGGTTATCACGATAACATAGAAGATGAAAGATGGCTTAAAAGAAATTTAAAAGAAATTGCCGAAGCACTTTCACTTTCACTTTGTGAATATTTTGGAATACCTACAAAATGTATATACAAATAATAAAAAAGGGCTGCCCGAAAGCAGTCCTTTTATATTTAAAGATATTTGAAAATTCAAATTACTTCTTGTCAGCGATAGCAGCCTGTGCAGCAGCGAGTCTTGCAACAGGTACTCTGAATGGTGAGCAAGAAACATATGAAAGACCAATCTTGTGGCAGAATTCTACTGAAGATGGGTCACCACCGTGTTCACCGCAGATACCGAGGTGCATATCAGGTCTTACTGACTTACCAAGTTTAACTGACATTTCCATAAGTTTGCCAACACCCTTCTGGTCGAGCTTAGCAAATGGATCGTTTTCATAAATCTTCTTATCATAGTAAGCACCGAGGAACTTACCAGCATCATCTCTTGAGAAACCAAATGTCATCTGTGTAAGGTCGTTTGTACCATAGCAGAAGAATTCAGCTTCCTTAGCGATTTCGTCAGCTGTAAGAGCAGCTCTTGGGATTTCAATCATTGTACCAACTTCATACTTGAGTTCAACGCCTGAAGCAGCAATGATTTCGTCAGCTGTCTTAACAACAACGTCCTTAACGTACTTTAATTCCTTAACTTCGCCAACGAGTGGGATCATGATTTCAGGAACCATTGTCCAGTCCGGATGAGCCTTCTTGATGTTGATAGCAGCCTTGATGATAGCTCTTGTCTGCATTGCAGCAATTTCAGGATATGTAACAGCAAGACGGCATCCACGGTGACCCATCATTGGGTTGAATTCGTGAAGTGAAGCAATAATAGCCTTGATGTCTTCAACTGATTTACCCTGTGCATCAGCAAGTGCCTTGATGTCAGCTTCTTCTGTTGGAACGAATTCGTGAAGAGGTGGGTCTAAGAAACGAATTGTAACAGGGTTGCCTTCCATAGCTTCATAAAGAGCTTCAAAGTCAGCCTGCTGCATTGGTTCAATCTTAGCAAGAGCAGCAACTCTTTCTTCAACTGTATCAGAACAGATCATTTCTCTGAATGCTGCAATTCTTTCAGGATCAAAGAACATATGTTCTGTACGGCAAAGACCGATACCTTCAGCACCGAGTTCACGAGCCTTCTTAGCGTCAGCAGGTGTATCAGCGTTTGTTCTTACTTTAAGTGTTCTGAACTTGTCAGCCCAAGCCATAACTCTGCCGAATTCACCAGCAATCTGAGCGTCAACTGTTGGGATAATACCATCATAGATGTTACCTGTTGAACCATCGATTGAGATGTAGTCGCCTTCAACGAATGTCTTTCCGCCAAGTTCAAACTTCTTGTTAGCTTCATCCATCTTGATGTCGCCGCAACCTGAAACGCAGCAAGTACCCATACCACGAGCAACAACGGCAGCGTGTGATGTCATACCACCACGAACTGTGAGGATACCCTGAGCTGACTTCATACCTGTAATATCTTCAGGTGATGTTTCAAGACGTACAAGAACAACCTTTTCGCCTCTTGCAGCCCATTCAGCAGCGTCATCAGCTGTGAATACGATTTTACCACAAGCAGCACCAGGTGAAGCACCAAGACCCTTTCCAAGAGGAGTAGCAGCCTTGAGAGCCTTTGCGTCGAACTGTGGGTGAAGAAGTGTATCGAGGTTTCTTGGATCGATCATTGCAACAGCTTCTTCTTCTGTCTTATGTCCTTCGTCAACGAGGTCACAAGCAATCTTAAGAGCAGCAGGAGCTGTTCTCTTACCGTTACGACACTGGAGCATAAAGAGCTTCTTGTTTTCAACAGTGAATTCCATATCCTGCATATCGTGGTAGTGATTTTCAAGAATATCACAAACCTTAACGAATTCTTCGTAAGCTTCTGGGAATTCGTCAGCCATCTGCTGGATTGGCATAGGTGTTCTAACACCGGCAACAACGTCTTCACCCTGAGCATTCTTTAAGAATTCACCCATGAGCTTCTTTTCACCTGTAGCAGGGTCACGAGTAAATGCAACACCTGTACCGCAGTCATCACCCATATTACCAAATGCCATAGCCTGAACGTTAACAGCAGTACCCCATGAGAAAGGAATATCGTTATCTCTTCTGTAAACGTTAGCTCTTGGGTTGTCCCATGAACGGAATACAGCTTTGATAGCACCGAAGAGCTGTTCCTTTGGATCGTCAGGGAAGTCTGAACCAATCTTTTCCTTATATTCAGCCTTGAACTGCATAGCGAGTTCCTTAAGGTCGTCAGCTGTAAGTTCAACGTCCTGTTTAACGCCTCTTTCAGCCTTCATCTTGTCGATAAGTTCTTCAAAGTACTTCTTACCAACTTCCATAACAACGTCTGAATACATCTGGATAAATCTTCTGTAGCAGTCCCATGCCCATCTTGGGTTCTGTGACTTTGTAGCGATTGTGTCAACAACAGTTTCGTTAAGACCAAGGTTAAGGATTGTATCCATCATACCAGGCATAGATGCTCTTGCACCTGAACGAACTGAAACGAGGAGAGGATTTTCCTTATCGCCGAACTTCTTGCCTGTGATTTCTTCCATAGCAACGATGTTCTTTTCGATTTCAGCAACGATGTCATCGTTGATTTTGCCATCTTCGTAATACTGTGTACAAGCTTCTGTTGTAATTGTGAAGCCCTGTGGAACAGGAAGACCGATGTTAGTCATTTCTGCAAGGTTAGCACCCTTACCACCGAGGAGTTCACGCATTGTAGCGTTACCTTCTTTAAAAAGGTAAACATATTTTTTACTCATTGGTAAAACCTCCAAATTTTTTTCTTTTTTCCAAAAACTGCCGAGGCAGAATTTGTCTTATAGTTATTATAACATATTTTTCAGAAAAAAGCTATAGATTTAATTAAAAAAAAAATACTTAAAATAAATTTTTTTTTGTTGAAATTAGTCAAAATGCACAAACTTTTCCTTTATCATTCGTTTTTAGAAAAAAAGTATTGCAAATATCATTATTTTTTGCGATAATATTAACGAGTGTACATATGTTAAAATAAAATTGCAGACATTTCGCTCAAAAATAATGATTATCAAAAATTAAGATAAAAACAAGATTACGGAGGAACAAAATAATGGATCAGGCAGTTATACTTGCAGGCGGACAGGGAAAGAGAATGCACACAAAGCTTCCAAAGCCACTTTTAAAGGTACTTGATGAACCTATGCTTGAATGGGTTTTAAGAGCTTGCGAGAGTGCAGGAATAGAAAGAATATGCGTAGTAAAAGGCTATGGTGCGGAAAAAACAGAAGAATATTTAAACGGCAGATGCACAACAGTTATGCAGGAAGAACGTCTTGGAACCGGTCATGCTGTTATGCAGGCTGAAGATTTTATAAAAGAAAACGCTGAGGGAAGCACACTTGTACTTTGTGCAGATGCACCTTTTATGGATACAGAAACAATTGTAAAATCTCTTGAATACCATAAAGAAAGCGGAAACGCTGTAACAGTTATTACAGCGGAAGTTGATAACCCTACAGGTTACGGCAGAATATTAAGAAATGAAAGCGGAATTTTCGGAATAGTTGAAGAAAAAGATGCATCAGTTTCACAGAAAGGTATAAAGGAAATAAATTCGGGTGCATACTGGTTTAAAAGTGCAGATATGCCTGAACTTCTTGCAGCACTTACACAGAATAATGTACAGAATGAATACTATTTAACAGATACTATTTACGCAGCACTTAATCAGGGAAAAAAAGCAGGTGCTTATAAATCAGCAAATAAAGAAGTTATACTTGGAGCAAATGACAGAAAAGGTATGCTTGAATTAAACAAAATTGCAAGAGAAAACGTTCTTAACAAGCATATGGAAAACGGTGTTTGCTTTACTTGTACAGATGGAATAACAATTGGCAGAGATGTTGAAATAGGTGCAGGAACAGAAATTCTTCCTGGAACAATAATCAGAGGAAAAACAAAAATCGGCTGTGACTGCGTAATCGGACCTAACTGTCTTATTGAAGATTCAGAAATAGGTGATAATGTTACTTTGAATTATGTTCAGAGTTACGATTCAGTTGTCGAAGATAACGTTAAAATCGGACCTTTTGTTCAGCTTCGTCCAAACAGCCATATTTGCGAAGGTGTAAAAATAGGCGATTTCGTTGAAATTAAAAATTCAACAATCGGAAAGAAAACAGCAGTTGCACACTTGACATATGTTGGTGATAGTGATGTTGGTTCAAAGGTTAATTTCGGCTGCGGCGTTGTAACAGTAAACTATGATGGAATAAACAAAAGCAGATGTAAAATCGGTGACGGCTGCTTTATCGGCTGTAACACAAACCTTATTGCCCCTGTTACACTTGGTGACGGCGTTTACACAGCGGCAGGTTCAACAATAACAAAAGATGTTCCTGATTATGCACTTGCAATTGAAAGAGGCAAGCAGGCAATAAAGGAAAACTACAGCCAGAAAAAACTTGGAAACAGACTGAAAAAGGACTGATATTCAATGAGTATACTTGACCTTTTTAAAAAAATTGAAAGTGGAAACAGCCTTGCACATGGCAAAGTTGAATATATAATTGCAGGGCTTGGAAATCCCGGTTTGCAGTACGTTGGAACACGTCACAATGTCGGATTTATGACAATAGACAGATTTGCCGAAAAAAATGGTGTTAAAATAGATAAAATGCAGTTTAAAGGCGACTGTGCCGATATTATGATAGGTGAAAAAAGATGTTTGCTTTTAAAACCTGCAACATATATGAACAACAGCGGAGAATCAATTGAAGCGGCGGCATCTTTTTATAAAGTACAGCCTGAAAATATAATTGTTTTATATGATGACATTTCACTTCCGCCCGGAAAAATGCGAATAAGAAGAAAAGGCAGTGCAGGCGGACATAATGGAGTGAAAAGTATAATAGCCCTGACAGGTTCGGAAGAGTTTCCAAGAATAAAAATAGGTGTTGGAGAAAAGCCGAATAAGGATTATAATCTTGCTGACTGGGTTCTTGGAAAATTCGACGATTTTCAACAGGAACAGGTTGATAAGGCAATTGAAAATGCTTGTCTTGCAATTCCGCTTATTGTTTCAGGAAAAATAGATGAAGCAATGAACAAGTTCAGTAAGTAAAATTGAAAAGTATGCTTAAAAGGAGGCATTTTTTATGAAAAATAGAAAATTTTTATTGTTTCCTGCATTGTTTGCAGTGGCAATAACGCTTACAGCGTGTGATGGAACAGTAAATTTAACAGGTTCAGTTCCATATACTGAAGGTGAAAATAAAACATTAGAAAATACTTCCGAAGAAGTATCTGAAACTGAAAATTCAACGGAAAATGAAACGGAAGAAACAACTTCATCTGTTGATACAAGCAAAATACCTGAATATGCGGTAACTCTTAACGGACACTCATATTATATATATAATGGTGACTGGGAAAATATCGACAGCTACAGCGATGCTGAAAAGTATTGTGAAGAACAAGGCGGATATATGGCTGATATATCATCTGATGAAGAAAACGATTTTCTTTTCAAGTATGTTCAAGATGAAGGCTATACATCGGCATATTTTGGATTTAAATATGACCTTGATTCAAATAAATGGGTAAATTCGCATGACAGTTCGGAAACCTATAAAAACTGGGGTGTTGATCAGCCTGACGGCACGGGAGAAAATTTCTATGCAAAATTTGGAAGTGCCGCAGCAGACGGAACATGGGCAAATGACAGCTTTGGAAAAGCATCTGAAGAAAGTAATGTAAAGATGTTTTTATGCGAATGGGATGGCGTTAGAGATGATGCAGATAGTAATTCATCATCAGATGAAAGCAGTGCTGAAGAGTCAGAAAGCGAAGAAACAACAAAAGAAGCAGAGTAATCGGGAGGAGTTTTAATGCTTTCGGCATTTCTTCACATAGTATCATCGATTTTAAATAAATTTGTGGTAAAACAAAGCACAAAATGGGAAGATAAAAAAATTCTTGAAGAAGAAAAAGAGAATTATTATCAAAAAGAAGTTAAGCTTACAAAGGCAATGAAGAAAGCGGGACTTGTATGGTTTGTTCCTTTTCTGATTATGACATTGGCAAGTTTTGCAATATGGCTTGACGGTATGGAAGATACAGATATGTTTATTTGCGGAGTGCTTTTTCTGGTTATTGCTCTTTTTGGTGTATATATATTACTTTTAAGCTGCAATTACCACATTTCCTACACAGATACTTTTCTTGAGAAAACAGACGCTTTCGGCAGAAAAAGTGTTTACAGGTGGGACGAGTTAAAAGAGGTCAGAAAAAAAGGAGCAATTTATCACCTGACTTTTTCAAACGGAACATTTCGTTTTCCGCATAATAAAGAGTATATTGGCAGTGGAAAACTTGTTAAATTTATTGAAAAATTGGAATATTAAGAATTTTTTTGATTGATTTCGATTCGGTATCAGTATGATTTGAAGTTTTTTGATGAAAAGGTGAAAATTTATTGAGTATCATCTGAAAAAAGTAAATCAAAAGGCTTTTGTAAATAAAATAAGCAATAATTTTCTTTAAATAGCTTGACATAAAAGTTATTTTGATATATAATTATTGGTAAGGAAAAGTTGTACTTTTCCAAGTGTGCAGAAGCACGCTAATTTAAGGAGGTAAAAACAAATGGCATTAACTAAGAACAAAAATGTACTTGCTTGGGTTGACGAAATGGTTGCCCTCTGTAAGCCTGACAAAGTTGTTTGGATCGACGGTTCAAAAGAACAGCTTGATGCATTAACAGAAGAAGTTACATCACTCCCTGATGACAGCTGGGACAAGATGTACAAGCTTAATGAAGAAAAATTACCTGGTTGTCTTTATCACAGAACACGTGAAAACGACGTTGCCAGAGTTGAAGGCAGAACATTCATCTGCTCAAAGACAAAGGAAGGTGCAGGTCCAACTAACAACTGGATGGATCCTAACGAAATGAAGGCTCTCCTTACACCTATGTATGATGGTGTTATGAAGGGCAGAACAATGTATGTTATCCCTTATTCAATGGGTCCTATCGGTTCACCTCTCGCTAAGGTTGGTGTTGAACTTACAGATTCTATCTACGTTGTTCTTAACATGAACATTATGACAAGAATGGGTGTTCAGGCATTTGAAAACCTCGGCGAAACATCAAACGATTTCGTTCGTGGTCTTCACTCAAAGGCTGACGTTGATCCTGATAAGAGATACATCGTTCAGTTCCCTGAAGAAAACACAATCTGGTCAATCAACTCAGCATACGGCGGAAACGTTCTCCTTGGCAAGAAGTGCTTTGCTCTTCGTATCGCTTCATATCAGGGTAAGAACGAAGGCTGGATGGCTGAACATATGCTTATCCTCGGCGTTAAGAAGCCTGATGGCGAAGTTAAGTATATCACAGCTGCATTCCCATCAGCTTGCGGTAAAACAAACCTTGCAATGCTTATTCCACCGGAAGGATACAGAAAAGCAGGTTATGAAGTATTCACTGTAGGTGATGATATTGCTTGGATGAAGCCTGGCGAAGATGGCAGACTTTATGCTATCAACCCTGAAAACGGTTTCTTCGGTGTTGCTCCTGGTACAAACGAAAAGTCAAACTACAATGCACTTGCTTGTACAAGAAAGAATGCTATTTTCACAAACGTTGCTCTTGATAACTCAGACAACACAGTTTGGTGGGAAAAGCTTACAAAGAATCCACCTGTTGATGCAACAGAATGGAAGGGTGCTAAGGTAAACGGTCCTGAATACGTTGCAGCAGGCAACAAGCTTGCTCATCCAAACTCAAGATTTACAGCTCCTGCAAAGAACTGCCCATGCCTTTCACCTGAATTTGACAATCCAAAGGGTGTTCCTGTATCAGCTATTATCTTCGGCGGCAGACGTAAGAGCACAACTCCTCTCGTATATCAGGCATTTGACTGGACACACGGCACATATATGGGTTCTGCAGTTTCTTCAGAAACAACAGCAGCAGCTACAGGTGCAGTAGGCGTTCTTCGTCACGACCCAATGGCTATGAAGCCATTCATCGGCTACAATGTTGGTGATTACTGGGCACACTGGCTTGAAATGGGCGAAAAGCTCGGCGACAAGGCTCCAAAGATATTCAATGTTAACTGGTTCAGAACAGATGATGAAGGCAACTTCCTCTGGCCTGGTTTCGGCGACAACATGAGAGTTCTCGACTGGATCATCAAGAGATGTGAAGGTACAGTTGACGCTAACGAAACAGCTATCGGTTACCTTCCAAAGCCTGAAGACATCAACATTGAAGGTCTTGAAAACGAAGGCAAGAAGATGACAACAGAAGACATCGCACACCTTCTTGAAGTTGATAAGGACCTCTGGAAGAAAGAATTTGCTCAGATGCGTGATTACTATGATAACGACATCAAGGCAAACGGCGGTAACATTCCTGATGCTCTTTATGCACAGCTCGACAAGCTCGAAGCTAACCTTAACAAGTAATTTAATTTGCTTAATATATAAAATGAGGCACTGTTTTCACAGTGCCTTGTTTTTTTAAAATACGGTGTAAAGTGACGGTGTTACGCTGTAATCAAGCTGCCTTATAAGTTCGGCAAGTGAATTTAGTTCAGCATCAGCTTCGGAAGAGTCATCAGAAATAAATTCATCAGATTTACTGAAACCAATACCTATTTCACTTAAATAATCGCTTGGAACAAGCAGATTTAAATAATCCGAATTGTTATCCCAATATTTTTTTAAATCTTTTGAGAGTTCAACGGCTTTTTCTTTATCATCAGAAGCCGTTTTTTTAATTTCTTCAATGGATTTAAGCATGTAACTGCATTTATATTTAACTGTTAGTGTGTTGAAACATGAAAATAATATAAGGGTGCTTAAAACAGCTATGCTGATTTTCAGACGTGTCATAAAATCAGGTCCTTTCTTTTTTTATAATTGAAACTTTTCCGCTTTCATCGGCAGAAAGAAAAAATACTTCATCGGATGAAAGATTATTTCCTTCAAGAACGGAATCAAGCCATATTTTATTTTTATTGTTGCCTCTGAGGTTTTCGTTTATAACGTGCCCATCTGAAATATAAATTTGCGGTGGATTGCAAGGTGCATCAGGTTTGCCAACATCTGCTTTTGTTGCATTTTGAAAGTTTGTTTTTTCAAGAACTGAAATACTCCCATTTGTTTCAACAATTGCATATTGAACTTCTGTTATGTCAAAAATACCGCTGTTTCGCAATCCTGCCATAAGGTCATCAAGAGAAAGACGAAGTTCTTTAAGCATATTCTGGTTTATTTTGCCGTTTGTGATTATTATTTTTGGCTGTCCTGAAACTATTTTTCGTACTTTTCTTGACTTTAGTGTTATCCACGACATAATAACTTCATAGCAGACAAGAGTTAGAATCGGAAAAAGCCCCATAGTAAGCGGAATTTCTGTATCTTCAAGAGGGAGAGTTGCTATGTTTGAAATAAGAATTGTTATAACAAGTTCAGATGGCTGCAATTCTCCAAGCTGGCGTTTTCCCATAAGTCTTACAGCAAAAATTACTGTTAAATATAGTATAACTGAACGAAAAAATATAATACTCATTTTAAAAAACTCCTTTTTGTTAGTATTGCTTTTTTTCATCGAAATATGCTTCTTGAAATCATAAGCATAAAAAAATAATCTTTTATACTTGAAAAAAAATGTATAGTATGATATAATATAATTGGGTTTTATTTAATATATGGAAAGGAAGTTTTTTATGCAGTATGAAAAATCGTGCGGTGCTGTTGTTTATCGAAAATATCACGGCAACACCGAAATACTTCTTATTAAACACGTAAACAGCGGTCACTGGTCGTTTCCAAAGGGACACGTTGAAGCAGGTGAAACAGAAGTTGAAACAGCTAAAAGAGAAATAATGGAAGAAACGTCCATTGAAGCACTTATTGATTCAACATTCCGTGAAACAGTTTCATATTCGCCGAAAAAAGATGTGCAGAAAGAAGTTGTTTACTTCATAGCAAAGGCTAAAAATACAAATTTTGTTTTGCAGAAATCGGAAGTTTCCGAAGCAAAATGGGTTGATATAAACTATGCTTATAATATTTTGACTTATGATAATGATAAAAATATTGTAAACAAGGCAAAAGTTGCGATAAAAAAAGATGCAGGTTGAAAGTAAAATAAAAATTTCCATGGCAGTATTGGAAGACATTTCACAAATTTTTGAAATAGAAAAAGAGTGTTTCGGAACAGAAGCGTGGAGTGAAGAAATGTTCAAATATTACTGTCTTGGAAAATTTGGCGGAATTATAAAGGCTGAGTATGACGAAAAAGTATGCGGTTTTCTTGTTTATGCAATACTTGGTGGAGATGAAGTCAACATAGATGATATTGCAGTTATGCCTGAAAACAGAAAAAAAGGAATTGCAGATGCAATGATGCGGTATATTTTTGAAAAGTCCGAAAAATCGGGAATAAAGAAAATTATGCTTGAAGTTCGTGAAAGTAATTTGCCTGCAATAAAACTTTATGAAAAATATCATATGAAAAAAGACGGAGTCAGAAAAAATTATTACAGAGAACCGCTTGAAAATGCGATTCTTATGAGTGCGGATATAGTAAAATGAGTATTTTTAAAAGACATATAAAACCTGTACAGATACCAAAAGAATGCATAGGGCTTGAAATTCAGACACAAAGTTCAATATGTACAGGCGAAAGAATAATCGGATTTTACGACCCGAAAACAAAAAAATTATTATATTCCGAACTTGCATCAACAGAAAAAGATGTAGATGCATTTTATAAAAAATATGGTGCGGAGAGAAAAACATAAAATATGACAGATTTACTTAATGCTAACAAAAGAAAAAACGAATATTTCGACCCGTATAATCCTTTTAGTAATCCAATGGAAAATCCAAAATATAATATGGATTATTCCGAAATATTCAATGGAATTGATGAAAAGAAAAGACCTGCCCTCGTACCTGATGCAAAAGAGGGTAGAAAAATAAGAAAATATTATAATATTGCAGGCATTATACTTTTAATTTTTGCCTTTATTTCGAATCTTTTGCCGGCTTTGGCACTTAAAGGAATATATGAAATAACAAAATATTCAGACACAGCGGCAGGAATTGACACATCAGCCTATTCCTATTATTATAATGTAATGCATCATTTTACAGATGGTTCATCTGTTTCAATAGCGGTTGTGCTGATAATACACGTTATTTTTAACGTTTTAATGGCTTTTATAGGACTGAAACTTATAAAAGTAAGACCTGTGGAACTTTTTGCAGAACCTGTCAGACTAAAAAGGCGTGATGTACTTAAGTATGTTTTTACAGCACTCGGAATACAAATTATACTTCTTTATTCAATGAGTGCATTGACAGGATACCTTGCTTCAAAAGATATTGACATAACAAGCAGGTCATTTTTTGCTGTATCGGGAGTAAAAGCTGTTATACTTAATATTATATATTGCTGTATCGTTGCACCTATTACGGAAGAACTTCTTTTCAGAGGTTTTGCAATGAAAGCACTTTCAAGAGTAAGTCAGCGATTCGGAATTTTTATGTCCGCATTTCTTTTTGGACTTGCACACGGCAATCTTGTTCAGTTCGTGTCAGCTTTTATACTTGGCATTTTTATGGCATATGTTGATGTTAAACATAATTCTTTAATACCTTCAATAATAATTCACTTTGCAGTTAATGCTTTTTCCTGCATAATATCATACACAAATATGTTATCGGGAAGTGCAGGGCATTTTGTTCAGTATTTTGTTTCAGGAATAACAGTAGTTCTTCTTTTTGTAGGAATTGTATCGTTCCTTTTTACTTTAAAAACAGACAGAATACCTTACAACACTCCTGAACAGAGTATGCGAAGCAGTGGAATGATAATAAAATCCTGGGGACTTGTTCTTTTAATAGCGGCAGATATTGCATTTATGGTTCTTGGGTATGTACTAAAGTAAAAAAATAAATATTAAAATCATTTTTAATAATTAGGAATGAGGAATTATGGTGTTGCCTTGCGGCAACGGATTTTAAAATTCAGTTGGTTGAGATTAGTATTTTCTTAGAATGAGAATTTGATTTCAATGAGTTCTTTAATTATTCATAAAATAGGCGGATATATTTTTAAAATTGATTTTTGTAAAAACGAAAGGAAAGAAAAATGGGAAAACTCAAAAATTTAAACATTAAGGCAATAAGCTTTATTGCAGCTTTTTCTATGCTTACAGGTGTGTTTACAACTGCCTGCGGTAAAAAAGAAACAGTTGAAAAAGAAGAAACAACAGCGGTTGTTTCAGAAAGTGAAGATACAGAGGAAAGTGTGTCAGAAGAAAGCGTGACAGAAACTGAAGCAGAAACAGAAACACAGCACGTAAGTCCTATGGTTTCTGTAACATCTGAACTCGGTTATCAGCTTGAAGTTGGTGCAACTCTTGATAAAAACACAAACAAGACTTATAAAGCATCTCTTAAAGATTTAGGTGTTGAAGACGGCGACAAAGTAACATCATTCACATTTATTTTTTCATCTGATTCAACAATGGATTCATATCAGGGCGGTGCAGGTATTTCTGTAAAATCAGATTGTCCTTCCGCAACAGATGACAGCTGGTACCAGTCAGAAGATTTCACATATAATTTAAATTCAAAATATGCTGAAATAAAATGGGACGTTCCAACAGATGTTCAGGATTACGTTGACGCTTCAGGTCAGGTTTTAATTGGTTTCTGGTGGTCAAGTGCTTCAACAGTAAAACTTGATTATATCATCTGCAACACAGTAAGAACAAAGGAACTTCCTGTTGATGCAACAGCATCAGCACAGCCGAATTTAACTCTTGACTATAGTTCGGATTCTTCAAAAACAGGTAAAGTAAATCTTTCTGATATGCTTAAAGAAGGCGATGTTCCGCAGGCTGTTACATATACATTTTCAGCAAATGGTTCACTTGGGAAATTTACAGGCGGATTTGGAATTTCAACAACAGACAGTTCATCGGGCAATTATTATCAGTCAATGGATGTTGCAAATATAACTGATTCTTCATCACTTTCACTTACATGGATAATACCTGATGATGTAAAGGAAAAAGTTGATATTTCAGGTACGGTTGACCTTGGCTATTGGTACAGTGCACAGAACACAATAACATTAACAGATGTTTCAATTCAGTACAGCAGTGATAACCCTCCTGCACAGTCTGATTCAGAAAACAATAATGCAGCAAATAACAATACTCCGTCAGCTGATAATACTTCAGCAGATGCAGGAAAAACAGCAAAAGATATTGTTTCAGATATAAAAATAGGCTGGAACCTTGGAAATACATTCGATTCAGATGATTCAAATCTTTCAAAATCATCATCAGTTGATGAAACATACTGGGGCAACCCTAAAACAACAAAAGAAATGATAGATTCTGTTAAAAATGCAGGATTTAACGCAATAAGAATACCTGTTACCTGGTTCAATCACGTTGACGCAGATTTTAATATCAACAGCGACTGGATGGCGAGAGTAAAGGAAGTTGTTGACTATGCATACAATGATAATATGTATGTAATTCTTAATCTTCACCACGAAGAAGATTCATGGCTTGATGTTCAGTCAACATCTGCAAATGACAAGCTTAAAAAACTTTGGGAACAGATTTCAGCAGAATTCAAAGATTATGATAATCACCTTATTTTTGAGGGAATGAACGAACCAAGAACAAAAGACAGTGCAAATGAATGGAACGGTGGTACACAAGCAGAAAGAGATAATATCAATGTTTACTGGCAGACGTTTGTTGACACAGTAAGAGCAAGCGGCGGCAACAATGCTTCAAGAGCATTGATAGTTTCAACTTATGCACAGTCAGCCGTTGCCGATGCAGTAAACGGACTTAAAGTTCCGTCAGACAGCAATATTATTGTTTCAATCCATAGCTATGCACCATGGAGTATGGCAGGAGATGCAAACAGCAATGTTTCAACTTTCGGAAGTGATCAGGATAAAAAAGACCTCGACAGCATTTTCGATTTACTCAAAACAACATTTGTCGATAAGGGAATACCTGTTATAATTGGTGAATTTGGTGCTATTGATAAGAATAATGAATCAGACAGAGCGGCACTTTATGAATATTATGTTTCATCTGCAAAGCAGAGAGGAATAAAATGTTTCTATTGGGATAATGGTTTTTTTGCTGCCGACAGTAAAACAGATTCATATGCAATTTTCAACAGAAAAACGCTTTCTTGGAATCAGACACTTCTTTCAGCACTTATGAAAGGTGCAAATTAATCTATTGCAAGACTATAAAGTCTGCCGTTAATGCAAACATTGCAAACGGAGTTTTCAAGCAGAGATGAAAACTCATCTTTATGCTTCATAAAAAAAGAATATTCTTTTTGTTGAATAAGGTCTGCGACATTTTCAGTGTCGCAGCCTTTTTTTATAGTTTCATTTACATATTTTTCAATGTAGAAAGCTGTTTGATTTTCAAGTTCTGAAATATCTGGATTTTTTGATTTGAATAAAAGTTTAAAAGTAATACGCAAAGTATCATTCTTTTTTGAAATGCATATTTTTCTTTTAATTGAATATATGCTGTATGATTTATCATTCATAAAAAGCCATGTTTTTTTCGTTTTGCTATGAAAAATACCTGCACCCTTTAATGCATCATCACTTAAATTTATTGTATTTCCGTTTGAAGAAACAACCGCCGCATTTAGTGTATTGTTATTTAAAGACGGAATAAGTGCGGATTTTGACGGTGAAAGAAAACTGTCAAGTGAATTTGAAACATCAGAAACAGGAAGAGAAAGAGTTTTTTCGTATTCTTCAATGCAATCATTATTTGGTATTTTATTTTGATGAGATGATGCAAAAATAATTTTGCATGAATCGGGAATATCACATTCTTTTTTTATTTCAATTAAAATATCAAGGGGATTATCTGCCTGCAAAACAATAAATTCCATATGTCCCGCAAAAATATCACAGCCTGTTTTTTTAGAACATTCAACAAGTGCTTCACTAAGAGAATTTCCTCTTCCGTTTATTTTTTCATCAGACTGAAAAAAATAAACTTCCGCAGAAACATTTGAATTAAACGACTTTATATAGGCATATTCAGCATATTTTCTGTCTTGAACTTCCGTTCCTCTGCAACCGCATAAAAAAAGCGGAATAATGCAGATAATTTGAAACAATTTTATTTTTTTCATATGTTTTTCTTCTTTCTTTTGCAGATTGACGCAAATATAAATAGCAGAATAAAAATTCCAAGCATAACAAGCCATATAAAATCGGAATTAAAAACTTTGAATTTAAATATAACAAACGAAAATATTCCCGATAAAATCAGTGTGAAAATTGATTTTAAGTGCAATTTCGGGAAAAATATTCTTAAAATTTCAGAAGACGGAACAGTAAGGCAGGTTATTCTGAAAATGCTTACAAGTATAAAAATAACAGAATAAAATGCATCTGCTCTCTGAACTTCAAACGGCTGAGCTGTATTTACAGCGGCAAAAAATGGATATTCAAATAAAACTGATTTTCTGTGCAAAAGTGAAATGCAGAGAACACATAGAAGAATGTCGGTTATAAGGAATAAAAAAGGCAAAAAATTAAAATATTTCAGTGTTTTTTCTTTTCTGAAAGGCATATACAAAAGAAGCAGAAGCGGTTCAGAAATGCTGCTGCAAATGGCGGAAGTTTTCAAAATAAAATCGGGTGATTCTGAAAAATAGACTGATGAAAGCTTTATATTTTCAAATGATGTCATAGGGATTATTATAAAAACAGCCGCTGATAAAATAAATAATATAAGGCTTATACTGCCTGTTGCCCTTATTCCAAGAGATGAAGTATAACTGCAAACGGCAATTATAAGAAATGTACACAAAAGAGATGATGAAACAGGCATATAAATATCTTCTGCAACATTTCTTATTTTAATAAATGAAACTGATACCATACATATTATATAAAAATATAGAAAGGCAGCCGCCAATTTATATTTTTCTATAAAATCAGAGAGAGAAAAACCTTTTTGATAAAGCACATAAACGGCAATTAAACCTGCTGTTCTTATTAAAAATGCGACAAATACAGCAATTAAACTTTCCGCTCCAAGCTGACCTTTAAAACAGATAAACGAAAAAATATGGCTTACAAGCAATATTGAGTAAATTTGTGTGAAAGAAAGTCTATTCTTTGTATTCTTCAATTGTGAAACCTCCTTTCTGCATTTTTCTGAAATTAACACGAACAATAAAATCTCGCATAGATTTTTTGTAAAATGGAGTTAGCGGTGCGGCGGACGGAAAACCATAGTTTTCAGATGCACAGAGATTAAAAAGTATAGCCGACAAAATAAGTCCGAGCCCGAAAAGACCTGCAATTGAAGAACCAACAATAAGCAAAAATCTTAAAACAGTTAATGATTGATTAAGGTCGGGAACAACAAGTCCAGCAAGAATTGAAATGGCTGAAATAGTCAGGAGAGGGGTACTTATAAGTCCCGATGAAACAGCAGCATCACCGACAATAAGACCTGCAATTATGCTTACAGAACCTCCTACAGCCTTAGGAAGCCGCAAACCTGCCTCTTTTATAATTTCATACAGCAGAAAAATTCCAATTGTTTCAAGACTTAAAGGAAAAGGTGCATTTTTTTCTGATTCTGCAAGTATTAAAAGAAGTTTTGAATTTAAAAGTCCAGGAGAAAAAAGAACAATTGAAATATAGACAGCAGGCAGTAAAAGAGAAATCCAGAAAGCTGCATATTTTATTGCCCTTATAAAAGTTGTATAAGAAGGTCTGTAGTTGTAGTCATCAATTGTCTGAAAGCTTTCACAGAAAAGTTTCGGGATAACAAAGGCAAAAGGTGTGCCGTCGATTAAAAGTCCCACACGTCCTTCAAGGAGCTTTGCACAAAAAACATCAGGGCGTTCGGTTGTGCTGACAGTATCAAAAATATTTCCTTTTCTGTTTTCAAGAAAAGGTTGTAAATAGCCGTTTGAAAGAATAGTTTCTAAATCCGCCTTTTCAAGAGATGAATATATTGACTTTATAAGTTCTTTCGGAACTCTGTCATCAAGGTAACAAAGACATAAATCAGTCTGACTTATATCGCCTTTTGTAAAAAGATGAAGTTTTAAAACGGGTGATTTCATTCTTCTTCTCACGAGCGACATATTTGTTCTTACGACCTCACAGAAGCCTTCCTGAGAGCCCAGGACGTTGTTTTCACCTGATGGAGATGAAATGCTTCGCACAGAATACCCCTGTATTCCAAACACGCACGCCTCATCTGTGCCATCAATTAAAATAGCAGCAAAACCTGAATTTATATATCTGAAAAGGTCGGCAAATGAATTTGTTTGATTTCTGTCGGTTGAAAGCAGAATATTTTTTGTAATGTATTTTTTTATTTCTTCAGGTTCAGACGGAGTTTCAAGTTTTATATTCATAAGAGGACTTAAAACAAGGTCTGAAATTGTGCTTGAAGAATGCATTCCCTCACAGCAAAGAAGATTTGCTTTAACTCCGCATATCTCAAAATCATTGAAAAGCAGATCTGAAGTAGCACCTGCAATTTCTTTTATAGTATCTATGTTATAGTCAAGGGAAAATCCGAGTTTCTTTTGTTTATAGTCATTTTTATTCATAAAACACCTGTCCTACGTTTAATATTAGTATAATGTGAAAATATTAGAATAATATTCAAAAAAAATTTGACAATCTTAGCCATTTTGTGATATAATAAGACTGTTTTGGAGCATATTCGCTTAAATTGACTGCGGTTTTGTAGAAAGGCTTTGAAAAAAGCCTTTTTACAGGGATAAATGTATAAAATTGAAAGGAAAAACAATGAAACAGAAAAAAAGAAAGATAAGATACGACAGAATCGGTCTTTTTATAGTTGTACCTGTTATAGCAATAGTGGCAGTTGCAAGCTGTGGTACTTCTAAACTTAAAGAAACAAACATAAAAAATAAAACAGCTGAAACAAAGGCGACAGAAACAGAATCTGTTACGGAAACAGTTCCGCAGGATAAAACAGTTAATGTTGTTGCGATAGGTGATAACCTTGTTCAGACAAAAGTTTACGAAGCAGCCGAGGCACACGCTGAAAACGGCGAAAAATATAATTTTGGTTATACATATGACGCTGTTAAAGATTTAATATCAAGCGGTGACCTTAATATAATAAATCAGGAAACACCTATATGTAATGATGAATATGATATAACAGGTTCAAATTTTGACTTTAATTCACCTACTGAACTTGGTCAGCAGCTTATTGATATGGGAGTTAATACATTTTCAGTAAATAATAACCACGTCCTTGATAAAGGAACAGACGGACTCAGAGCACAGCTTGACTACTGGGAAAAAGAAGTTTCACAGAATCCGGGTACAATAGTTTATGGAACTTACAGAAATCAGGCTGATATGGACAATATCAGAGTAAAAGAAGTAAATGGTGCAAAGGTTGCATTCCTTGCATATACAGAACATACAAATGGTTATTCTCTTGAACAGGGTTCGGAAATATGTATACCTTACCTTGATGAAAAAGATTTGATAAAACAGCAGATTGAAAAGGCAAACCAAATTGCTGATATTGTTATCGTTTCAGCTCACTGGGGAGATGAAGATACATTTACAGTAAGAGAAGGTGTTAAGGAAGAGGCAAAAGAAATAATTGAATGGGGTGCTGATGTTATAATAGGTACACATCCACATACAGGTCAGACAATGGAGTATGTTACAAGGACGGACGGAACACAGGGATTTGTTTTCTATTCGCTTGGTAACTTTGTTTCTGCACAAACAGATAATTTTAATCTTGTTGGTGAAGTTGCAAAATTTGATATAACAGTAAGTGCTGCTGATAATGGTGTTAAGGTTGAAAATATAAAGGTTGTACCTGTTATAACTCAGTATGATGACAGCAGTTTAAGCAATATAAGAGTATATCCTTATTATAGCTATACAGAAGAACTTGCATCTTCACACGGAGTACCTTACACAACTTCCGGAACTTCAAGGGAATGGAGTACGGACGTTATAAACGGGTTCATAAATGACAATGTTCCTAAGGAATTTCAGTGCCTAACAAACCCGCTTGCTTAGCATAGATTTCAAATTAAAAGTTTCCTTTTGTTAAATAATAAAAACTATTGTGCAAAATGTCAAAAAAGACGGCTGGTTTTTATTAAAACGTACAAAAGTATTAGTTTTCTATTTACAATTTGAGAAATATGCGATATAATATAATAAGTCTTAATAGGCAGATTCTGTGCAAATGACTGTACCAGCTGCAAAGAAGCCTGCAAACTATTGGACCGGACAACATAAAGCAAGATGAAAGTGATGATTTTGCTTGATTCTGCATTTTTAA
The DNA here is from genome assembly GCA_022769365.1 of Oscillospiraceae bacterium. Taxonomy (GTDB): domain Bacteria; phylum Bacillota; class Clostridia; order Oscillospirales; family Ruminococcaceae; genus Ruminococcus_C. The sequence continues at coordinate 23,457 of JALEJO010000019.1, forward strand.
TGCGGTATTACGTGGTTTTATAGTAGAATGTAGTTTGAAATCAGCGAAAGGACATATTGACAAGATGTCAAAATGTACAAAAGTTTTGATATGCTATTGACTTTTATGTTCTTTTGTACTATAATTGTACGTATGGGACACGGAGCATTTATATGCTCGCAATCATTTACATTTTCTTTTGTTGTATAACGGTTTAATGCCGTGTATTTACAAAATAATAAAAAGGAGGAAAGAAAATGGGAACAAAAAGATTTTTTGCAGGTGCGGTTGCATTTGTAATGACAGTTATGAGTACAGCTGCTATGACAGCATCAGCTGCTGACACAGTAAAAGTTGCCGCAGACAAGGTAACTGCTGCTGCCGGTAAGGACTTTAGCCTGAACGTTTCACTTTCAGGTGTGCCTAAGGATGGAATCAGAGCTTGCGAATTTGCACTTAAATATGATTCTTCTATTATTGAAGTAACCGGTGTAAAGGCAGGAACTATTGCAGACACAGGTGCTGACGCCAAGGAAGCTGACATCAGCAAAGAAGCTCCAAGCTTTGGTGTGAATTTCGCAACAGCAGGAGTTGTTAATGTTGAATGGTCAACAGGACTTACAAGTTCAGATTACTGGATTAAGAGCGATGGTGTTTTATTCACAGTTGAAGGTACAGTAAAATCAACTGCCAAGGCCGGAGATGTTTCAAAAGTTGAAATAGTTCCGATCGACAGAGCTTTATTTGAAGGCTCAACAGAAAAAAATACTGATATTGTTTTCGCTAACATTTCAGGTTCAACAGTTACAAACTACGAAGTTTCAACTTCAGACGGAAGCGTAACAGTTGAAGGAGCAGAAACAACAGAAACAGA
>JALEJO010000103.1 GCA_022769365.1 Oscillospiraceae bacterium
ATTGATAATATCTTCTTCTTTTTTCAGCAGGCGGAAGCCCGCTGTCTGAACAGATTCTTCTGTTGTTCCAATAACTCATAAAATATCTCCAAATCATTGATTTAAGTTCAGAAATAGTGTAATCCTGGCTTTTTCTGTTTCTGCTGTAAAAAACTTCTTCCTTCATTCTTGCCCACATACTTTCACATCTTGCGTTGTCATGACATCTTCCTCCATCACTGTTCATACTTTGAATTATTCCTGATTTTCTGATTTCTTCCCTATAAATCGCACTTGTATACTGACTTCCACGGTCAGAATGAACAATCGCACCTCTTAAATCAGGGTGAGCTTTACAGGATTTTATGGAACAAACAACGCCCTTGTTCATATGCTGGGAATGCATCACGTGTTTTTTATTTTAATAAAATACTTGTAAAAAAAATTAAAATATGTTAAAATATAATAAAATACTGAAATTAATAAAGGTGATTAAAAATGACAGAAAAGGAACAGAAAAAAGCTGCAAAGGAATTTGCGGAATACTGGAAAGATAAAGGAGATGAAAAACAGGAAACCGCCAGATTCTGGATAGAACTTCTTAGTAAGGTTCTTGGTGTTGATGAACCGACAAAATTTATTGAATTTGAAAAAACTGTTATTGTAGAAAAAAATCAGAAATATATTGACGGCTATATTCCGTCTACTAAAATTCTTATTGAACAAAAAGGTTCACATATAAAGCTTGGAAAAACTGCTGTGCAATCTGACGGGGAACGTCTTACACCTTACGGACAGGCTTTCAGATATAATAATTATCTGCCATATGATGAAAAAGCTAAATGGATTATTGTTTCAAATTTCACTGAAATATTAATATATAATATGAACAAACCTAATGCCGAGCCTGAACAGATTTTTTTAAAAGATTTGCCAAAAGAATGTTACCGCTTGCAATTTCTGACTGATACAAAAAGTGAATTTCTTAAAAAAGAAATGGAAATCTCACTGAAAGCAGGTGAACTTGTTGGAAAAATCTATGATGCAATTCTGAAACAATATAATAATACTGATAGTCCCGAAACTTTAAAAAGCCTTAATATGCTTTGCGTCAGACTTGTTTTTTGTCTTTATGCGGAAGATGCAGGAATTTTCGGACAACATGAATTGTTTGGAAATTATCTGAAAAAATTTTCTGTTAATGAAATGCGTAAAAATTTAATAGAATTATTTCATGTACTCGATACAAAACCTGAAAACCGTGACCCTTATATGGAAGATGAACTTGCAGCTTTTCCATATGTTAATGGCGGACTTTTTGCAGATGAAAATATTGAAATTCCCCGATTTACAGATGAAATTGTTGATTTGCTTGTAAATAAAGCAAGTGCAGAATTTGACTGGTCACAGATTTCTCCAACAATTTTTGGTGCGGTTTTTGAATCAACTTTGAACCCTGAAACAAGACGAAAAGGCGGTATGCACTATACAAGTCTTGAAAATATTCACAAAGTAATTGACCCTCTTTTTCTTGATGATTTAAAGGCAGAACTTAACGAAATAAAAGCTTTAAAAGTTGCAAAAACGAAAAATCAGCGTTTACGTGACTTTAGAAAAAAGTTATCTGAACTGACATTTTTAGACCCAGCCGCCGGAAGTGGAAACTTTCTGACCGAAACTTATATATCACTTCGACGACTTGAAAATGATGCACTTTATGAAGAAAATCATGGGCAAATGATGCTTGGTGGTGAAGGAGAGTTTAATCCTATTCAAGTTTCAATCGGACAATTTTATGGAATAGAAATAAACGATTTTGCGGTTACAGTTGCAAAGACTGCACTTTGGATTGCAGAAAGCCAGATGATGCAGGAAACCGAACAACTTATGCAGATTAATCTTGATTTTCTTCCGTTAAAATCCTATGCGAATATTGTAGAGGGAAACTCCTTGAGAATAGATTGGGACAGTGTCGTTCCTAAAGATAAACTTAGTTTTATTATGGGAAATCCGCCGTTTGTGGGTGCAAGATTGATGAACAATATACAAAAGAGTGATGTTCTATCGATATTTGACGGTGTTAAAAACAATGGAAATCTTGATTATGTTTCCTGTTGGTATAAAAAAGCAACAGATATGATGACAGGTACAGAAATCAGGACTGCTCTTGTTTCGACAAATTCCATTACGCAAGGTGAACAGGTCGCAATTCTTTGGAAAAATTTGTTTAATAATGGAGTTCACATTGATTTTGCCTATCGAACTTTTCGCTGGGATAGTGAAGCAAGTATAAAAGCTCATGTTCATTGTGTTATAATTGGTTTTAGTAAAGCTGAAAATAAAAATAGTAAGCGGATTTTTGATAATGGTTCTGTAAAAGTTGTAAAAAATATCAACGGTTATCTTGTTGAAGCTGATGATATTGTTATTGAAAGTAAAACAACCCCTATATGTTATGTTCCAAAAATTGGTATAGGTAATCAGCCTATTGATGATGGGAATTATCTGTTTACAAAACAGGAAATGGAAGAATTTATTAAATCAGAGCCTAAATCAGCAAGCTATTTTAAGAAATGGTATGGTTCACGAGAATTTATTAACGGTTTAGAAAGATACTGCTTATGGCTTGGTGAATGTTCTCCTAAAGAATTACGTTCTATGCCTGAATGTATGAAAAGGATTGAAAATGTCCGTCAATTCCGCTTATCAAGTAAAAGAGCAAGCACCATTAAACTCGCTGATATGCCAACGAGGTTTCAAACCGAAAATATGCCGAGTGGTAATTCTATTATTATTCCAGAAACATCATCTGAAAATAGAAAGTATATTCCAATAGGTTTTATTTCTCCTGAAATATTATGTAGCAATGCGGTAAGGCTCATACCAAACGCAACGCTCTACCACTTTGGAATACTC
>JALEJO010000112.1 GCA_022769365.1 Oscillospiraceae bacterium
ATACTCAATAAACGTAAAATATTTGAAACATCATGGGATTTTGAAAAACACCCATTTGTATGAACCCCTCAGTCAAGCCTGCGACTTGACAGCTCCCCTTTCAGGGGAGCCTTGTGAAGCAGTTTTGCAAATTTGAAAAAAATCCCCATTTAAAGCCTCCCCTGAAAGGGGAGGGGGACCGCTGGAAGCGGTGGAGGGGTTGACTGAAAGGGGGAGGGGTTGAAACTGAAAGGCGGAGAACCCCTCAGTAAAGCCTACGGCTTGCCAGCTCCCCTTTCAGGGGAGCCTTATAAAACAGCTTTGCAAGTTTAAAAAAAATCCCCATTTATAGCCTCCCCTGAAAGGGGAGGGGGACCGCTGAAAGCGGTGGAGGGGTTGAAGAAAGGCAAAAAAATAATGGAAAAGGATTATAAATATACAGGTTACAATTCTTATCTAAAAGATAGTGCGAGGATATTAAGAAAAAATATGACTCGACATGAAAGGCATTTATGGTATGATTTTTTAAAAAATTATCCTGTGAAATGGTATCGTCAGCGAGTAATTGACAAGTATATTGCAGATTTTTACTGTTCAAAAGCAAATCTTGTAATAGAACTTGATGGAAGTCAGCATTTTACAGAAGAAGGAATTGAATATGACAGCGTAAGAAATGAGATAATGGAACAATATAATTTAAAAATTATACATATTTCAAACGTTGATATAGACAGAAATTTTTATGAAGTTTGTGAAATAATAAATAATGAGGTGGAAAAATGTCAAAATTAATAGCAGATAAATATAAAGAATGGGAAAAGGAATGCGAAGAGCGTTTCAACAAATTAAAAGCGAATGAGGAAGAACTCAACCGAATTTTTATAGACATCTACGGCTTGCAGGACGAGCTTAAACCGGAGGTTGAAGATAAGGACGTTACAGTTCGCAAAGCTGATTTACAGCGTGAAATAAAGAGCCTTGTAAGCTATGCTGTTGGCTGTATGTTCGGCAGATATTCCCTTGATATAAAAGGGCTTGCATATGCAGGAGGAGAGTGGGACAGCTCCAAATATAAAACCTTTATACCCGATGCGGATAATTGTATTCCGATAACAGATACAGCCTACTTCGATGACGACATTGTTAATCGATTTACTGAATTTGTAAAAGTGGTATATGGTGCAGATACTCTTGAAGAAAATTTAAAATTTATTGCCGATGCACTTGGAAATAAAGGTACTGCAAGCAGAGATGTTATAAGAAATTATTTTCTTAAAGACTTTTTTAGCGACCACGTTAAAATTTATAAAAAACGCCCGATTTACTGGCTTTTTGACAGTGGTAAACAGAACGGATTCAAGGCACTTGTATATATGCACAGATGGAATCAGGATACAATCGGTAATGTCAGAGTTGAATACCTGCATAAATTACAGCGTATCTATGACAGAGTAATTGAAGATTTACAGTATACAATCGACAACAGCAATAACAGTAAAGATATTGCAAAGGCTGAAAAGCAGAAGGATAAAGTTATAAAACAAATTAAAGAAACGAGAGATTATGACGAAAAAATCGCTCACCTTGCACTTATGCAGATTGATATTGACCTTGATGACGGGGTTAAGGTGAACTATGAAAAAGTTCAGACAGCAGACGGAAAAAAATTGCCTATTTTGGCTAAAATATAAGGTATTATTATGGCAGAACTTAATTTAAATCAAATAACAGATAAGTTGAACAGCGAATTTCAGTCATCAGAAAGAAAATTGATTTTTTGGTATGATGATAATGCAGAATTTGCAGAAGAAATAGATTCTCTTGAACTTGAAAATGCAAAATTGTATAAGCTGGAAAAGGATAATCAGTTTTACACAAAATATTTTCTTGAAAAAGAAGATACTGAAAATAATTATCTTCTATATGCACCTTTTCCAAAACCTGACAAAAAGAAAAATCACCTTGAAGATATGCTGAGATATTCAAAACAGTTTTTTGTTGACAGAGCATCTTTTGTATGTGCTGAACTTGGCATCAGTGATGAATTCAAAGAGATTATACAAAAATATGTAAAATTTTTCTCTGCACAGGACAGAAGCAAACGTTTTTATGACCTTGCTATTGATAATTTTAATCAGACAACAATTGAAGTAGGACTTTTGAGTGCGGTTTGTAAAATAAAAGTTGTATCTATTGAAGAATGTCTGCGTGTGATTCTTATGGAAAATCTTAATGATAATAAGTATCTCGCAGAAATTGAAAAATACGGCTTAACAGAAGCATTCTGGAGAAATATTGATAATACGTTTGGTTATATGGATTCACAGCCGACACTTGAAAAGCTTCTTATAACGATGTTTGTAACATACACATCAAGGACAACACAATGTGAAATCCCAACAGCATGGAAGCCATACTTTTCACATAAACCGGGAAGCATTATGGCTTTTCTTGATTCATATATGAATAGCTCTGTCTATGGTGACAGATTTGATGAACTTTCAGAAATTATTTATGATACTATTAATGGACATAATAATTTTGTAAATATTCCTATGGAAAGACTCGCAGACTGTTTTATTTTCAAAGGTATTGATGAAATACTTGTTTCTTGGCTTATCACAAGACTTGAAGTAGAAGATACAGGTGCAAACCTTGATGGTAAAACAATTCCTGAATTGTGTCTGCTTCGCAGAAAACAACATTTCGGAAACAATTTCAGAAATGAGTATTTTGTAATTGAAAACGCTTATTATATCATTAAAAATGCCAAATATTCACCTATAAGTGATGTAAATGAGATTGCCAAAAAATATATTCAATTATATTATAAGATTGATATGCATTATCGCTATTTTTATTATTACTATGATAAACTTGGTGATAATAGCAAATTTTTTGAAAAAGTAAGAAATCTTATTGAAAACATCTATACAAATGAATATCTTAATAAAATAACTTCAAACTGGTGTAGTGCATTTGCTGAATCAGATGGAAGTACAAATCTTGTTCTTCAAAATCGTTTTTATAACCACTATGTAAAATCAAATAAGGGTAAGGTTTGCGTAATAATTTCTGATGCATTGAGATATGAGGTTGCAAGAACACTTTTTGAAAAACTTGAATCCGATGAAAAATGTAATTCAGTAATTGATACAATGCAGAGTGTGTTGCCATCTATCACACAAACAGGTATGGCTGCACTTCTTCCACATAATGAATATACACTTAACAATGATTATAAAGCTGTGGTCGATGGTAAGATATGTGATGATACAAAAAGCCGTGAATTGCAGTGTAAGACGTTTTCATCAAATTCTAAATGTGTACAGTTTGACGATATATCAGGTATGAATCAAGAACAGCTTAGGCAAATTTTCACAGGACAGGATTTTGTTTACGTATATCATAATCAGATTGATGCTCGTGGAGATAAGGCAAATACTGAAAATGAAGTGTTTAATGCATGTGAGGAAGCTGTAAATGAAATATTTACCTTTATAAAAAGGCTTAACTCAACAGCAAATATACATCATTTTATAGTTACAGCTGACCATGGTTTTCTTTACAGACGAGATAAGATATATGAAAGCGACAAAATTGGTGGTATTGGGAAATTTGCTGATTTGCTTGGAAAACGTTATGCTTTATCAGAACAGGCACTTGAATTTGATGGTATACGCAGCATAAAACTTAAAAAATTTTATTCAAACAGAAATGGTTATGTTTCTTCTCCTTCAGGAACAGATATTATCAAAGCTCCAGGTAATGGTTTGAATTTTGTACATGGCGGCTGTTCACCACAAGAAATGATTATTCCTGTTATTGATATAAAAACAGAAAGAGGCAAAACTGAAACTACAAAAGCTAAAATCAGTGTAATTACTCGACAAAAAACCTTTACTAACAGAATAATTACACTTGAATTTATACAATTAGAACCGGTATCTAATATTGTTAAGGAAGCTACATATAAGGTTTATTTTGTTGATTCTAATGGAGAAACAATTTCAAATGAAAACTTTATCATTGCTGACAAAACGGACACAGAAGGTATACGTCGTATTTTTAAACACAGATTTAATTTGAAAGACAAAGTGTTTACTAAGTCTGAAAAATACTATCTTGTTGCCGTTGATGAAGATAATGGTATGGAAGTAATGAGAAATGAAGTTATTATTGATATAGCATTTGCCGGTAATTTTGGATTTTAACAGAGGAATTAGAAATGGATAATGAAATCTTAAAACAAAAACTTCGTAAGAATTTTGATGGAAAAATAGTCAGAAAAGACCTTACAAAGAAAATCAAAGAGGGAGCAAATGTTCCTGTTTATGTACTCGAATTTCTTTTAGGTCAATATTGTAATACTGATGACGAAGATGAGATAAATGCAGGAGTTGAAACAGTAAAAAGTATTCTTGCAAATAATTATGTCAGACCTGATGAAGCACAAAAAATATTGTCAACATTAAAGAAAAACGGCAGATATACAGTTATTGATATGGTATCTGTCGGACTTAATATGAAAAAAGACAGATATGAGGCTGCTTTTTCAAATCTTGGAGTATCGGGAGTTCCAGTTTCAGATTACTATCCTGAAACATACGACAGACTTTTATGTGGTGGTATATGGTGTATTATTCAGCTTGAGTATAACTATGATGAAGAGGATAGTAAAAATATACCTATAAGCATTATAAAACTTGACCCTATTCAGATGCCGCATATAGATATAAATGAGCTTAAAGAAGGCAGAAAAGATTTTACAAAAGATGAATGGATTAGTGTTATTCTTCGTTCTATAGGTATGGAGCCTGATAAATTAAATTACCGTGAAAAATGGCTTTTACTGACACGTATACTTCCGCTTATAGAAAATAATTTTAATTTATGTGAACTTGGACCACGAAGTACAGGTAAATCTCATCTATATAAAGAAATTTCTCCAAACAGTATTCTTGTTTCTGGCGGTCAGACAACGGTTGCAAATCTTTTTTACAATATGGCAAGACATACAGTTGGACTTGTTGGTCTTTGGGATTGTGTAGCCTTTGATGAAGTTGCAGGAATTAAATTCAAGGACAAAGATGGCGTACAGATTATGAAGGACTATATGGCTTCAGGTTCGTTTGCACGTGGTAAAGAAGAAAAGACTGCATCAGCTTCTATGGTGTTCGTTGGAAATATTAATCAGAGTGTTGATGTACTTTTGAAGACTTCAAGTCTGTTTGATCCATTTCCACCTGAAATGGGAACAGATACAGCATTTCTTGACAGAATACATTGCTATCTTCCGGGATGGGAAATTCCAAAGTTCCGTCCTGATCATTTTACAGATGATTATGGATTTATCACCGATTATTTTTCTGAATTCGTAAGAGAGCTTCGCAAAGAACAGTATGGTGATAAGTTTGATAAATATTTTAAGCTTGGAAAAAATCTTAATCAGAGAGATACAATTGCTGTAAGAAGAATGATTGATGGATATTTGAAATTGATATATCCACATGGTGAAATGACAAAAGAGGATATTGAAGAAGTAGTAAAAATTTCTCTTGAAATGCGTCGCAGAGTAAAAGAGCAGTTAAAAAAACTCGGTGGTATGGAATTTTATGATGTAAATTTTTCTTATATTGATAATGAAACCTTTGAAGAATCATATGTTTCTGTTCCTGAACAAGGTGGTGGAAAACTTATTCCTGAAGGAATGTGTAATCCTGGACAGGTATATACAGTTTCACAGGGCGGAAATGGAATGCTTGGCGTTTTTAGGCTTGAATCACAGATGCTTCCGGGTAATGGTAAATTTACTAAAACAGGTATTGGAACAGGCAGGGAAAGTAAAGAATCATCTGATACAGCTTTTAATTTTTTGAAAGCAAATTCAAAGCATATCAGTGGCTCAATAAGTACAACTCAAAAAGATTACTTAATAAATTATAATGATTTACAAGGAATTGGAATGACAAGCAAGCTTGCACTTCCTACATTAATTGCATTGTGTTCTATTGCACTATCAAAACCTGTGCAAAGTTCACTTGTTGTTTTGGGCGAAATTAGTATCAGTGGTACAGTGATGAAAGCAGATGAGCTTGCTAATACACTTCAGATTTGTCTTGATAGCGGTGCAAAAAAAGTACTTATACCAACAACATCATTTCCAGATTTTTCAACAGTTCCACCGGAACTTATGGCATCATTCCAAATAATTCCTTATTCAAGTGCAGAAGATGCCGTTATGAAAGCTTTGGGTGCGGAATGATTTGAAAACATAATAAAATACCTTTAATTTGGTTGTTGTCAGGAAGGATCATAATAATTCTTTATCAAAAGCAATAAGAAAACAATACAAATAAAAACCGCAAATACGTAAAATAAACATATTTGCGGTTTTTATATATTAAACATTTCAATATAAATTCAAATATTTTTACTATTTTGCTTCTTTAATTGCAGGACGGATAAACAATTTCTGAAGTTTAGGTTTGAGAAGTCCAAGTCCTTTCCAAACAAGTTCGACCAAAATTGAACTTACAAGGGATAGTGCAACAAGTATAAGTAAATCTATCCATACACTTGATGTTGAGTAGACAATTTTAGTGGCCTCATAGAAATAATAACAGAAAAATGAGTGATTAAGCCACATATCCGTACTATATTTTCCTACAAAACAGAATGCTTTTTTCACATATTTAAGACTATCAAAGAATAATGATGCAAATATAGTAAATGCCATTGCATGAATAATTTCTATAATCGTTCCAAGAATATAACCCCTTATATAAAGAACACCAATACAACCAACAAAGCCAATAAGTCCACTGAAACGAAATTGTTGAAGCTTTGATTTCCATTCTTCAAGTTTATTATGTTTTGCCATTACAATTCCAGCAAAAAACAGACTTGCACCTGATACTTTAAGAAAATGTGTAAAATAGAAATTATTTCCTAATCCTGCTAACACTTCAGATTGGCTGAAGCCTGGAAAAATATTATTTACAAACATATCTACAACAAAAACAAGAAACATATCGAATGTAAAGCTTTTGCTTTTCTTTGTTGCTATAAAAAACAAAACTCCCATAGGAAGCACACACAAATACGAAGCAAAGAACCACCATTCACCATTTAAGCTATCTGATAAACCAAGAAAGTTTGAAAGAATTGTGCTAACTAATTCACCAGGATCATCTATATGATATTTCAAACACAAATATGGTAAAGAATGATCACTTCTATTAAAAAATATAAATGCTATCGGTATAAATATCATAAATATTTTCCAATAACTTATATATAGTGATTTTATAGCTTTTGTAAATTTAAATTTATCTACAGATATTCTCTTGTATAGTCCATATCCACCTACAAAAAAGAATATAGAAACGCATAACCTCGAAGTTGCTCCAAGATTCAATAAATATCCATTCTCAACAAACGGCTTCCATAATGACTTAAAACCATCAAATCCCTGTGCATATCTTTCAGGAAAACATGCAAGATGATGAAAAAGCATCAATATTACAGCTATTCCTTTAACAGCTTTTGTATCTTTTCGTGTAAACATTGTATATCCCTCATCCCATTTTAACAACTTAACTCTTAAAGTATATCATATTATTGCTGTAATGTCAATAATTAACAATTAAATTTAATATTTTTTAATATATTTTAAGTAATGGATACATTTGAGAGAAGATTTAAAATAAAAAATTTCCTTAAAAAGTAATACAAAAATCAATAATTATAAAATGCCTACTAAAAGAACAAGATATGTCATTAATTTAATCAAATTTTATAAGTTTAAATCTAAAAAGCCAATGTCCAACATTATGCTTGACTGTTTGCTCGATTTTGACTCTTTATTACAAATCGTTATTAAAAGAATTGATTAAGATAAGGGAATGCCATTCATTCGGGTAAGAAAATTAAAATTGAAATAAATACTGTCCCCCACAGATGCCTTATTTTAGGTGTTTGTGGGGGAAGTCATTTTTTTGGGGGGTATTCTCATCTAAACTCAATTTTCGAACCATATTAATTAATTTTAGCAAAAGTATTGAAAAAATCCATTTTATATAGTATAATTGATATATAAATTTGAGTATTATAAAAAATATATTAAATATTGACATTGATAGAACACATAAATTCCCTCTAAAAAGGAGTCACCCAAAATGTATGAAATAACAATTATAGAAGACAATTATGCATTAAACAACGGAATAGCGTTAGCTTTAAAAAATTATGATTATAATATCACGCAGATATATAAGCTAAAAGAGTTCGATAAAAATAGAAAAACAGATCTTATAATTCTTGATATAAATTTACCTGATGGAAACGGCTTTGATTTTCTCAAGCAACTTCGCACTTATTCTGATGTATCGGTGATAATTTTAACTGCAAACGACCTTGAAACAGATGAAGTAATGGGACTTGAACTTGGTGCAGATGACTATATTACCAAACCATTCAGTCTTATGGTATTAAGGTTAAGAATTGAAAAAATTCTGAAAAGAAAGATTGATTACCATAATTACAGGGATAATAAATATGATTTTGATTTTGAGAAAATGAAATTTTATTCAAATGGTTCATTAATTGAATTAAGCAAAACAGAGCAAAAACTCCTGAAAATACTTATTGCAAATGCAAACAGGGTTGTTACACGTGACATTCTTATTGATAAAATCTGGTCTGATGCTTCTGAATATGTTGATGAAAACGCCTTATCTGTAACGGTTAACAGATTAAGAAAAAAGCTTAATGCAGAAAAAATAATACAAACAGTTTATGGAATCGGCTATAAATGGAGAACTGAGTAGTGTTTAAAAACAAAAAGATTTTTAACAGACTTGATAAAATGCTTGATGATGGAATAAACGGAACGTTTGAAGAAACAGACTACGATGAAAGCAAACTTTCGTCGATTGAATCAAAATGGTATCGCTATTTATAACATTTCCACAAAATACCGCAAAGCCTTGACAATAGGTGTATACTAAGAGTAAGAGGCGATAGATATGTTACATAATGAAACAAGAAAGCTTTTAGTAGAAGCATATAACAAAACACATAATGCAAGAGAAGTTGCAGAGTGTTTTTCAGTGGATATCAGCACAGTATACCGTTTAGTTGAAAGAATGAATCGTGAAGG
>JALEJO010000113.1 GCA_022769365.1 Oscillospiraceae bacterium
CCTTCACGATTCATTCTTTCAACTAAACGGTATACTGTGCTGATATCCACTGAAAAACACTCTGCAACTTCTCTTGCATTATGTGTTTTGTTATATGCTTCTACTAAAAGCTTTCTTGTTTCATTATGTAACATATCTATCACCTCTTACTCTTAGTATACACCTATTGTCAAGGCTTTGCGGTATTTTGTGGAAATGCTATAGTTATGCTACAATCTCTAAGGTGTTGTTTCTTTTCAAACAGCAAACTCCTTGTAATAAATTTTAATAATTATCAGGTTATGTTGGTAAACTGACAACTACACTGTATTATATCATAAAAATCAAAAAGTGTCAATAAAAAATTTAAACTATACCACGGCAACAGCATTTGCTTTTATGCTCAAATTTTCCCAATAAATCGATGTTTTAATCGATTCAGTAAAGCATCATTTTTTTGAATAATGCTGAAATCAAATATGATTTTTCTATACTTATAGTTTTATTATACGAAATCACTATACCAATTCATATAATGCGGTTAAAATATACAAATTATACGCAAAAGTAAATGCTGTTGCCGTGTTTAAAGATTTAAAAAAACTTGACTAAACTGCAAAAAATGGTATAATATACGTGATAAAACTTTATATATTATTAATTATTTTAGAAAGGTGGATAATATGGATTTAATTGTGTGTTTAGATGACGATGATGGGATGAAATTCAATCACCGTCGTCAAAGTCGTGATCAAAAGGTTATTAACGATATTCTCAATAACCTTGAAGGTCAAAAGTTATATTCAGATGAAGAATCTCGAATTTTATTTCCAAAGAATAGATTAGATATTGTGTATGTATCAGATTTAACAGATATAGAAGGCTATTTTTTTGCAGAAAGCACTTCGAATATTCCGGAAGAAAAAAATATTGATAATTTAATAATTTATAAGTGGAATCGTCGCTATCCATCAGATGAAAAATTTCCAATTCCATATCACGAATGGAAGATGATATCATCAGTAGAATTTGTGGGTAAATCACATGAAAAAATAACCAAAGAAATATATAAAAGGAGTTAATGTAAATGAATATCAAAAAATCATTTTAGCACTTTTGCTCTCTGCAACGTGCCTTGTAACAGGTTGTGCAAGTCAATCACAAACATCTGTTTCTTCATCAAACGAAGTAACAAGTATTGTTACTGAAACGAATGTTGAAACTACAGTTGAAGATACTGAAGAGACAACTTAGGGAGTAACTACAGAAATTGCAACCACGGTTACAACACCTGAAGAGAATACAACAACTACAGTTACGACTACAACCATTTCTCCGGCAATTGAAACAGTAAAATTTGATTTAAGTAATGTTCCGGTTTTTAGTGGTAATCCATATGTAATTATTAATGATAATAATCCTTATTTTACACCAGATGAAATTACATCAAATTCATATGAATACTACAGTCCTTTAGAGATGTGGTGTTGCTGTTGCCTGCATAGGTACAGATATTATGCCTACGGAAGAAAGAGGAGAAATCGGTTCTGTTAAACCAACAGGTTGGCACACAGTAAAATATGATTGTGTGGACGGAAAGTACCTGTATAATAGATGTCACCTTATAGGATTTCAACTTTCTGGTGAAAATACTAATGTTCAAAATCTCATTACCGGTACAAGGTATATGAATGTTGATGGTATGCTTTCATTTGAAAATATGGTTGCCGACTATGTTAAAGAAACAAACAACCATGTAATGTACAGAGTGACACCTATTTTTAATGGAGATAATCTTGTTGCAGATGGTGTACTTATGGAGGCATATTCTGTAGAAGATCAAGGAAATAGTATTCTATTCAATGTATTTTGTTATAATGCACAACCAGGTGTCAATATTGATTATGCTACAGGCGAAAGTTCATCTGATGAAGTTGTTGCAGAACCAGATGCTTCAAAACAAGAAGAAATAAATAACAATAAAAATGATGGTGGTTCTTCAGGCGGTGAATCAACATATATTTTAAATACAAACACAAGGAAATTTCATAATCCGAACTGTTCATCAGTTGACCAAATGAAAGATTCTAATAAGCAAGAATATACAAGGAACCGTAATGATTTAATATCACAGGGTTATGATCCTTGTAAAAGATGTAATCCATAATGAATAAGTTATTTCTTAAAAGAAACGTTTTGATATTATTTTAAGTGCTACAAAATAGCGATGGATTAAAACAATTCGGCAACGTTTTAATCGAAATATTTGAAAAAACCTCCTATATGCTAAACTATTGGCATATAGGAGGTTTTACTTATTATTGATAATATAGTAAAGTTATATTCTCATTTTTAAAGTACACATTGGTTTTAACTTTTGTAAATAAAGTTATACTTTTTAATATTTGACAAGCATGATATAATATAAAATATAGGTAGTGATAAATATGTTAAAAATAGCTGTAGTTGATGATGAGGCAGAATGCATTGAGGAAATTGTCAGTACTGTAAGCAGCTTTCTTTACAAGAAAAAAATTTCTTTTCGATTTTTTAAGTATCAAAGTGGTGAAAATTTCTTAGAAAGTCCTATTTCTGTGGATTTGGTTTTTCTCGATATTCAAATGAACGGAGTAGACGGAATTAATGCTGCACGTATTTTGAGAACCAAAAACAAGCATGTTTCACTAATATATATTACAAGTTTTTCTTCTGAAATAAAAAGATCATTTTCAGTACATCCATTTGCTTTTTTAGAAAAACCAATTAATCA
>JALEJO010000115.1 GCA_022769365.1 Oscillospiraceae bacterium
CCATTCTTCTTCTGTTCCTGAATAATAAACGTCTTTTAAATTTTCACAACCATAAAAAGTTTGTTTTCCAAAAGATACTGAGACAGGAATTGTTACTTCTTTAAGATTTTCACAACACCAAAAAGCACCATCACTAATTAAGATAGATGAGCTTAAAACTTTTATACTTTCAAGTTTTGTACAACCACTAAATGCATAAAAACCGATTGAAGTAACTGAATTTGGAATAGTTATACTTAAAATGTTTTCAAAATTACAAAAAGCACTACCCTCAATTGAAGTAACATTATTAGGAATAAAAATATCCCCATTGCAAGTAGTTCCATCAATAAGTATATTATTAACAATAACTAATGGATTTTCATTTTGTCTATTTTTAAGCCATTTTGTATTATCAAACGCATTCCCGCCAATTGAAGTAACAGAATCAGGAATTATTATTTCTGCAAGATTTTCACAATCATAAAAAGCCAATGGATCAATTGAAGTAACAGAATTTGGAATTTCTATATTTGTAAGATTTGTACAACTTCCAAAAGCACATTCACCAATTGAAATAACAGAATCAGGAATTGTTATTTCTTTAAGATTTGTACATTCATAAAAAGCATTATCACCAATAGAAGTAACTGAATTTGGAAGTGTTACACTTGAAAGGCTTGTACAATTACCAAAAGCAAAAGTTCCAATTGAAGCAACAGAATCAGGTATTGCTATATCTGTAAGGCTTGTACAATATTCAAAAGCATGTTCACCAATTGAATTAACTGAATCTGGAATAGCAACATTACCACTGCAAGTTATACCATCAATAAGAATACCGTTCACAACTACTAATGGATTTTCTTTTTGTTTATTTTTAAGCCATTTTGTACCATAGAAAATATATTTATCAATTGAAGTAACAGAATCAGGAATTGTTATTTCTGTAAGATTTCTGCAGTATTCAAAAACACGATCACCAATTGAAGTAACAGAATCAGGAATTGTTATTTCCGTAAGATTTGTACAATCTCCAAAAGCATAATCACCAATTGAAGTAACAGAATCAGGAATTGTTATTTCTGTAAGATTTGTACAATCTCCAAAAGCATAATCACCAATTGAAGTAACAGAATTTGGAATTGTTATTTCTGTAAGATTTGTACAATCTTCAAAAGCAGAATCACAAATTGAGGTAACAGAGTTTGGAATAACAATATCTCCACTACAAGTTGTACCATTAATAAGTATATCATTAACAATAACTAATGGATTTTCATTTTGTCTATTTTCAAGCCATTTTGTATTATTAAATGCATTTCTGCCAATTGAAGTAACAGAATCAGGAATTGTTATTTCTTTAAGACTTGTACATCTATAAAAAGCAAATGCACCGATTGAAGTAACAGAATCAGGAATTGTTATTCCTTCAAGACTTGTACACAAATCAAAAGTAGATGCACCAATTGAAGTAACCGAATTAGGAATTGCTATTTCTTTAAGGCTTGTACAATCTTCAAAAGCATCATCACCAATTGAAGTGACAGAATCAGGGATTATTATACTTGTAAGGTTTGTACAACTCCAAAATGTCCCATAACCAATCGAAGTAACACCATTTTCTATTACAACTGATTTAATTGAACTATTATTAACAAATGGTGATATATCATTAAAATCATACATTTCTCCGTTGCCTGAAATAGTTAAGACACCCTCTTCACTTAATGAAAACAAAACATTTTTTCCGCATTCTCCTGTTGATGGCATCCAATCTTCAGCATGTGCAGTAATAACATTATCCTTAACAAAATCAACTGTTGTACTGCTAAAAGGCAGACTTGCACAAAGCATAGCCGCACCAACCGCCGCTGAAATTATTTTTTTAAATTTCATTTTTAACACGCTCCCATAATATTATATTTTGTAATTTAAAATTACATATCTTAATTATATATCTTATGAAAATAAATTTATAGGCTTTTATATTAATTTATTGTAAATTGTGCAATATTTAGCATACAAATTAAATTTTGAAAATATATTTATCTATTTTATAAAATTTATCAGAAATCTTTAAATATTATCGCATTTCTAAGCGTTTCTGCACACAAATCTGCCCTCATATTATCAGAAATTGACATACCTAAAGCAAGCTTGTCGAAACAGTCAAAAGTTACTGAAACATAGCATTTTTCGTGTCTTGCAGGAATTTAAGTGATGTCAGTTATTGCCTTTTTATTGGGAATATTCCCACGGCAAAAGCATTTACTTTTGTATACACTCTGCATATTTTAGCTGCTTTATGTGAGCTAATATAATGCTTTTGCACAATAAGACAATAAATTTGGAGAAATTATATTTGATTTCAGAATTATTCAAAAGAAAGACGCTTTACTGAATCGATTAAAACATCACTTTATTGGGAAAATTCGAGCATAAAAGTAATTATATTGGTGTAAAAGGTGATGCAAATTTTGATGATGGAGTAGATTCAAAAGATGCCGTATTGGTACTTAAATCTTACGCATAAAGCCTTGTAAACAACAACGCAACTGTTGATTTAGTTGGCGATGTCAATGGAGATAAAAAAGTTGATGCAAAAGACGCAGTTATAATCTTGAAATATTATGCTGCTACTTTGACAGGCTCTGATAAATCCATTTCTGAATTTATATAAAATTATAAATAAAAAGTCAATCCTCCGAGTGATGATACATTCAGGGGATTTTTAAACAAAAAAAAGCAGGCTCCAAATTCCTGCTTTTACTATATGGTCGAGGTGACAAGATTCGAACTTGCGGGATTTGGGGTGGATTTGACGTAGTTTCGGGCTTTTTTTGGATTGGTTGCCATTTTTGGTTGCCATTGAAAATTTAGGGATGTTGTTTTAGTGGGTTAGGGGAGTTCTTTCTTTGCTGCAGCGAGGGCGACTTCTATGGTTTTATCCATTTCGTAGTATTTGTATTCGCCGAGGCGGCCACCGAAAATGACATTGCCTTCTGCTTCTGCAAGAGCTTTGTACTGTTCATACAGTGTGCTGTTTTTGGCGTCGTTGACGGGGTAGTAGGGTTCATCTCCAAGTTTCCATTCCGAAGAATACTCTCTCGTCCAACAAGCGAGATTGCCTGTTCTTCCAGGTTTTTCGGCTCACCAGTGATTTCATTTTTCTGCTCTTCAATTTTGGCTGCGGCTTCTTCGGGAGTCACAACGCCCCACATTTTATTAAATGTGTACATGTTGAATGGCATGGAATAGAGCTCTCTCTTGTAATTGGCCACCGGAGAGTTTGTGAATCGGTTGAAGTCAACAAAGCTTGTGGCATAGTCCCATACCTCTTTGTTATTGGTATGGAAAATGTGTGCACCGTACTTGTGTACATTGATGCCCTCGACCTTTTCTGTATAGATATTTCCGCCTACATTGGGGCGTTCTGGGCAATTGTTGCTCCGTATAGGCCGGAGCCGACGATAAGGTAGTTGTAGTTCATTTTATGTATCCCTCACCGATTGCTGTACATTTTTTCATAGTAGTCCTGATACTCGCCGGAAATGATGTCCTTCCACCATTTCTGATTGTCCAGGTACCACTGAATGGTCTTTTTGATACCGTCTGCAAACTTTGTCTCCGGCAACCAGCCCAGTTCGTTGTGGATCTTGGTCGGGTCGATGGCATAACGCATATCGTGGCCCTTACGGTCGGTGACATAGGTAATCAGACTCTCCGGCTTGCCCAGTTCCTTGCAGATCAGCTTGACAATGTCGATGTTCTTCATCTC
>JALEJO010000124.1 GCA_022769365.1 Oscillospiraceae bacterium
ACTTCACCACATAAAAATATATGCAAAAAACTAATAGATAAAATAGATTATGTATCAGAATTAATAGGCGAGACAGAAAAAAAAGACTGTTTTATAAACAGTCTTGGTACACTTGGAGGTGGTAATCATTTTATAGAGATAGGAAAAATTTCTGAAAAAAGGTATATGCTTTCAGTTCATACAGGTAGTAGAAACTTTGGACTTAAAATTTGCAGATATTTTCAAAAAATGGGAAATACTATTGATATAAAAGAAAAAAACAAACTTATCTTAATGCATAAAACAGCAAAAACTCCCGAAGAGCATAGTACTATAAATGAAGCTATAAATAATCTTCCGATAATTTCATCAGATCTTGCATATATAACAGATGAAAATTTTGAAAAGTATATGGAATGTATGGATATTGCAAAAGAATATGCATCTTGTAATCGTACTTTCATAGCAGATGATATAATGGATTATTTATCAGAAAATTACAATATAAATATTGAAGAAAAATTTGATACAATTCATAATTATATTGATTGGTACAATCCCGAACATACGAAAACAATAATTCGAAAAGGTGCGGTATCTGCTGAAAAAAATCAAAGACTTTCAATTCCACTTAATATGAAAGATGGGATTATTGTTGGTACAGGAAGGGGGAATACCGAATGGAACTGTTCAGCTCCACATGGGGCAGGGAGAAGATTAAGCCGTTCTGAAGCAAGAAAAAATATATCACTTGAAGAATTCAAGAATGCTATGAAAGGAGTTGAAACGTGGTCAGTAAACGAAAATACAATAGATGAATCTCCACAATCATATAAAAATTCTGAAAATATTATTTCATATATAAAAGAAAACGTTGACATCGATTTTATTGCCAAAACAATTTATAATTTTAAGTGTGGGAATGATTTTTAATATTTGGTAATTTTTCGTTTTATAATCTCTATTCTAAACAATTCTAAAATATTATGATTTAAAAACAACTAAAATATTAATAATAAAATTATGCAATATGCCGAAAAAGAATAATTTTATTTACTTTAAAGTATAAATATGATATAATATACAACAAATAGAGCAAGTAATCATAAGAAAATGATAATTTGCACATAAAATTATAAGTACTATGATTTAAGGGAGGAAAAATATGAATATTTTTATCAAACGAGCGATAGCTTTATTTTCATCAGCAGCTATGTCGATGTCTGCATTGTCTTTGAATTATGACATTGCATCATCTGTGACAAATATTGTTAAAGCGTCAGCTGAGGAAATATCCGAAACTCAAAAATCAACAACAATAACTGCAAAAGACTCAAGTGGTAAACCTATAGATAACGGAGTTGTCTATTTGGAAGTTGGTCCAAGGTATGTGAATGCAAATAGAAAAGACAATGGTATTATTTATGATAAAGATAACAAGATAATAGAAAATCCTATTGAAGACGAAAATCACATATTCAGATTTACTGTTGAAACAGACAGTGCAAAAGATATTGTTAATAGTATAACAACATCTGACGACAGATTGAAAGCTGAAATTATTTCAACTGAAGGAAACATAGTAACAGTTGAGTTATATTTTGCAGATACATATTCAGAAATTTCAAGCGACAGAAGAGGTAAAATAACCCCTGATTCTAAAAGTCGTGTAGCCTGCTTTGTTGATTCAGGTGAAGTATCAACTAACTTTGACGTTCAGTTCTGTGAATCAACTGATTCAAGTAAAATTGATGTTAAACGTCCTAAAGAATGTTATTCAACAGGTTCATATGAATTTTATTATGGATATAAAGATTCAAATGGTGATATACACAAAGATAATTTAAATGTTGGTATATTTGGTCAGAAAACAACTGACAACATAGTGTGGAGTGTATCTGATGAAACAATTGCTACTATAAGTTCAAATGGTGATAATACAGCAACATTTAAAGCTTCAAGCGATAAGACTGGTAAAGTAACCGTATCTTGTAAGGCATACAGCAAGGCAACAGGTGAATTGAATTGGCAATGGAAAGAAGATGTTATAGTTGCTAAAAATAATCCTGCAAATAAGATTATAATTTCAGAAACAGAAAATGATACAGATAAGAAAAATGTTATAACATCTTTGACACTTAACAAGAATGCAAAGAAAACACTTTATGCAACATATGAAGGTGTAGATACAAGTATTCCTGTTACAGATACATACGCTTTGAAATGGTCATCTTCTGATGATAAAGTTGTTACTGTTGATAATGTTGGTAATATTACAGCAGTAGGTGCAGGAACAGCAACCATAAAAATACAGGGAAGTGCGACAAATGAACATAATGTTCCTGTAAATGCGGAAGTTGTCGTTAATGTTATTTCACCAATTACAGACATTAGTTTTATGGATGAAAATGGTGAAAATGAAGTAAGTTCTGCCTATCTTAAAACAAAAAGAAGTGTTATATACAAAGCAGTTCTGAAGCCAAGTGATGCAAATGAAAAAATAACTTGGAAAGCTGATAAAGATGGCATTCTAACAATTGAAGAACTTGAAGATGAAGAAAATACAGCAAGCAATATAAGAAAAATAAAAGTAACAGGCATTAAAGCCGGAAACTGCAATCTTATTGCATCTGTTACAAGAGATGGAAAAGAAATTAATGTTGCTTCAATGAAAGTCAGCATTACAGAAAGCATTCAGGCTGATAGTGTCAAGGTTTATGTTGGTGATGCATCAGGTGAAAAAGTAGCAGAAGATGACGTTTTAAATGGCACTATTGATGTTTATGAATCTATAGTAAACGGAGGAAAAACATATGGCGGACAGTCTGTCACAATAAAGGCATATTCCTATGCCAATGGCAGTGACGCTGCTTTAGATGATACTCTTAAATTTGAAGTTGATAATTATGATAGCTATAATTCAGATTCAATAAAAGTAACAGATAATGGTGATAATACTATTACTATTCAGGGTGTAAGATCTGAAAAAGATACTAAAACAGGCAAACCAAGAGATATAAAAATAACTGTAACAAATGAATTTAGCGGTGCAGAAACATCTTTTATGGTTCATGTACTTGTGCCAGCGGTTGGTATTCAGCTTTCTGAAACAGGGACGAAAAATATTGAAAAAGATTCAAGTTTTGTAGTAAGTTCGAAGCTTTTAAATGATAAAGATTCAAATCCTAACGATGAAAAAATTGTTTCTTGGACATCAAGCGATGAAGATAAAGTAACTGTCAAAGATAATGGTGATGGCACAGCGACAGTTACAAGCACAGGCAAATTGAGTTCATATAGCAATGAAAATATTGTTACTATAACAGCCAAAACGACAAATGGTCTGGAAGCATCATTTAAAGTAAAAGTTTATATGGTTAAATCTGTTTCAATTTCCGGTATTCCTGAAAATGGTATCCAGAATGGCAAAAACTGTACTTTAAACGCTGATGTTATACAGGATGATGGCACAGAGGGTGGTACTGTTGAATGGTCATCAAGTGATGAAAAAGTTGCAACAGTCGATGAAAAAGGTAATGTTACAGCTGTTGGAATAGGTGAAGTAACTATCTACGCAAAAACGAAATCTTTAGATGAACCTGCCAAAGCTAAAATTATAGTCTGGGATAATATTTCAAATGCAGAAATAAGTGGAATAGATGAAGAATACACATATATTCCTGGGGGAAAAGAAGTTACACCTGTACCTGTTGTTAAGTATGGAGAAGATGTTCTTAAAGCGATAACAACAGATAAAGATGGAAATGAAACAGGTGACTATAAAGTTACATATTCAGATAACATTAATGTAAACACATCTTCAAGTAAGAAACCTACAGTTACAATTACAGGTGATGGTATTTATTACAGAGGTTCAACGACAGTTAATTTTAATATTTTGCCAAAGAACATTACTGATGAAGATGTAGCAGCAGACCAGATAGCTGACCAGATATATACAGGTAAGGCAATTACACCTGAAATTGTTGTAAAAGCAACAGTTAGAAAAGATAAGGTTACACTTGATTCTACAAAAGACTACACTGTAAAATATGAAAATAATATAGTTGTGTGTGATAAGTCAGCAGAAGAAAATGTTCCGACAGTTACAATCACAGCTAAAGGCAACTATACAGGAACAGTAACACTTAAATTTACAATAAAGCCATACAACATAAAAGATTTCACAGTTTCCGACATCAAAGACCAGACATATAATGGAAAAGAAATCACACCTGAATTTACAGTTTCAGATAAAACTTTTGGAACACTTAAAAAAGATACAGATTATACTGTAACTTATAAAAATAACGTAAATGCAGGAAATGCAACTATTGTTGTTACAGGTAAGGGCAATTTTACAGGAACTGTCACAAAGGAATTTACCATTGTTCCAAAGGCAATAGTGGAAAAAGATATTACATTTACATCATCTTACATATATACAGGTGAAAAAATCATTCCTGATGATTTAAGTATAAAGTCAGGAGAACTCGAACTCGTTAATGGTACAGATTTTGATGTGACATATGAAAACAATTTAAATGTTACATATAATGAAAAAGATAATATTATTTCTGGTGCAACTATTAACATAAAAGCAAAGGGCAATTTCAGCGGCGAATTTACTAAAAAATTTACAATCAATCCAAAAGATATAAATGATAAAGATATTGCTGTAGCAGCAATTCCTGTTCAAAGATATGTAAATGCACCGATTGAACCTGAAGAAAAGCTATTATATAATGGCAAAGAATTTGTAAAAGATACAGATTTTACAGTTGAATACAGCAATAACATCAATGAATCTGCTGAAGCTGAAATTCTCATAACAGGTAAGGGCAACTTTACAGGAAAACGTACAGAAAAATTTGTAATAAAAGATACAGGTGTTAATGATTCTGCAACAGAAATTAAATTCTTTAATGCTAAAGGTGCAGAAGTTTCTGATAACGGAAATATTTATCTTGATGTTGATGAAGAAAAAACATACGATGTTGAATTAAGCGGCAAGAGTGCTTGCGATGACTTTGTAATGATAAAAACACCTTCAAAGGATGAAAAGAATGCTGATGCAAAAATAATATCAGTCACATATAAAGATGGAAAAGTTTATGTGAAAATATCTGTTAAAGCAGGCGGAACAGAAGGCACATACAAACTCCCTCTTACAACATATAATGGTGAAGTAAATAAAACAGTATATGTGAGAGTTCTGAAACCGGCTGAATCAATTAAGATAAATACAGAAGATGTTGAAGATTTAACTGCAAATGGTTATACTATGGTATCAGACCACAGCGTTAAGCTTTCAGCAGAGTTTACTCCAAGTGATTCAACAGATACTGTTGAATGGAGTGTTGATAAAAGTGAACTTGCTTCAATAGCCCCGGATGGAACATTGACAGCGTTGAAGAACGGAACAGTAACAGTTACAGCAAAAATAAAATCAACTGAAAACAGCGAAAGAGGATTAACACAGTCTTGCAAAATTACAATAATCAAAAATAATCCTATTACTTCAATGAGTCTTGACTCGAATGTTTTAAATCTTATGGTTGGTGTTACGAAAAAACTTACTCTTACAAAAGTAGGTAATGATACAACTTATGAACCGACTGACATGGTTAAGTGGACGTCGAGCGACGAGAAAGTTGCAACGGTTGACGAAGATGGAAGAGTAAAGGCACTTTCAGTAGGTTATACAATTATAACAGTAACTTCTGAATATGGAATATCTGTTGATTGTCTTGTAAATGTTTCAGTGCCGTCTATGGAAATAAAGGCAGATAGTTCTGTTACGATTATCACAGGTAGTGAAAGCGAAATAACAGTTTCACTTGTACCTGAAACAGCAAGTGAAGTCTTGACATGGACAAGTGGTAATGAAGAAATTGCAACTGTAGTACCTGATGAAAATACAAAGGCTCAGAACAAACAGAAAGCCACTATAAAGGGACTTAAAGCTGGAACATGCAGTATAACAGTTTCAACAAACAGATCAGCTGATGATAGTGGAAAAGTTCCTGAACAGAGAACTATTACAATAGTTGTTATAGTAACAGATTGTACTCATTCTGAAACGTACGAAAAAATAACAAAACAGCCAACAGAAACAGAAGCAGGTACAAAAGATGTTTATTGTAAAATTTGTAATAAGTTGCTTAAGTCAAATGTGCCTGTTACAATTGATGAAGTTGGCGAAAAAATCAGACTTGGTGATGCTAATAACGATGAAGCAATTGATTCAAAAGACGCAGTTGTTATATTGAAATATTATGCAGCTAAGCTTGCAAATAGTCAGGAAGTTGAAATAAATAAAAAACAGGCTGATATAAATGGTGACGGAAATATTGACTCGAAAGATGCAGTTATGGTGCTTCGTTACTATGCAAATGAACTTGCAACAGGTTCAGGTATTCCAATGGAAATATTTATAAAGAGATATGGAATGCTTCAGTTTGTATAATTTGAAATCATTTTTTATATGGATAAAAAAGGCACACCACGGTTTGTGGTGTGCTTTTTTAGGTTAAATTTGAGATTATAGGTTTTGCAATTTAAAATATTAATCCTACCCCACAAGACTTCTCAAAAGTTTTATCTCCTCAGCATAGCCTGTAAGGTCGTTAGGCGTTTCCAAAATAAAAGGAAGGTCTTTCATACGTTCATCATTTAAAATAGTTCTGAAAGCCTCTGTGCCTATATTTCCAAGCCCGATTTTTTCGTGTCTGTCCTTATGTGAACCAAGAATATTTTTACTGTCGTTTATATGGACAGCTTTAAGTCTTTCAATTCCAATAATTCTGTCGAATTCTTCAAGAACGCCGCTGAAATCTGAAACAATATCATATCCTGCGTCCCAGACGTGGCAGGTGTCGAAGCAGACACCAAGTTTATCTTTAAGTTCAACATTATCTATGATTCTTTTTATTTCTTCAAAAGTTCTGCCTATTTCTGAACCTTTTCCAGCCATTGTTTCAAGCAAAACAGTTGTTGTCTGTTCTTTTTTTAAAGATTCATTAAGCATTTGAGAAATATATTCAATTCCGACATCAACACCCTGTTTTACATGACTTCCCGGATGGAAATTATAATACTGATTCGGAGTATATTCCATTATTTCAAGGTCACTTTTAAAAGTATTTTTTGCAAATTGTCTTATACTTTCATCTGCCGAGCAGGCATTTAATGTATATGGTGCGTGTGCAACAAGTTTGCCAAAATTATGTTCTTTGGCAAATTCTAAAAATGCTTTTACATCGTCAGGATTTATCTTTTTTGCATTGCCACCTCTTGGATTTCTTGTGAAAAATGCAAATGTATCTGCACCAATTTCAAGTGCCTGTTTTCCCATACTGAGGTATCCCTTTGATGCTGATAAATGGCATCCTATATTCATTTTTCATTCGCCTCCACATCATTTATTATTTTTTCAAGAACAGGATACGCTTGATTAAATTTTTTCTGCATTTTCTTTTTAAAAGAATATTCATCTTTAACTTCTCTTATTTCAAGACAAATATCATCATCAAGTTCACCGTCATATCCTATTTCATCTGTAAAAATTGTATCTGAAAGATATAATCCTGTACCTTTTACTTTATCGCAGTCAGGGAATTGTTCCTGAAGATTTAAAAGGATTTTATCACTGTCCATATATTTATTTCCATAATCATCACTTATTACTAAAACCGCTTCTCCCATTTGAAGCTGAACATTAAGTGAACTGCTGTTTCCACGGACATAGTCATTTTTTATTTCTTCATCATTTATCGGAAGATTATAAACTGACACTTCAATTTTGCCGTTTTTATTATAGTCTTCGCAATACTGCTCAAAAAATTCCTCTATTTTATCAGATTTATCCTGAAGCTGATCATCGTCTGTGATAAGAAGAACAATAAGGTCAGCTCTTTCCCTTGTTAAAAGCTGAGTTGTTAAAAAAGTTGCAAGTCCTATAGCAAAAATCGCAGGAATAATCCACCATTTATGGTAAAAAATAAAATCACCGATTTTTCTGAAAAATCCTCTTTTTTTCTTAACTTCCTGAGTATTTTCAATATTACTTTCATAGCCTTGCTTATCTTTTAAAAGTTCTATTTTTTCACGGCTTAACTGTTTTTCATATTCGGCTCTTTGCTGTTGTTCCTGTTCTTTATATTTTTTACGAAGTTCCTCTCTCTCTTGTGCTTCAAGTTCATCTACTTCACGGACAGTTTCAAAAAAACTTTTGCTTTTTGGCTTTTTTTCTTTCAAAATGCACCTCCATAAAACATAAAGGATGCGGAGATATTTTTAAGAACATCTCCCACATCCCCTGTTATTTATTATATGTAAATATTATTCTTCATCTGTTTTTTCTTCTGCTTCTTTCTGAACAAGCGGACGCATTGTAGGGAAGAGAAGTACATCTCTTATAGACGGACTGTCTGTAAGAAGCATAACAAGTCTGTCAACACCGAATCCAAGACCACCTGTAGGAGGCATACCATATTCAAGTGCTGTTACGAAATCTTCATCAACTTCCGCAGGTTCACCTGATGCGATCTTTGCTTCAACCTGTTTAACAAATCTTTCTTTCTGGTCAATAGGGTCGTTAAGTTCAGAGAACGCATTACCCATTTCTCTTGCTGTGATAAAGTATTCAAATCTTTCTGTGAATGCAGGATCACTCGGCTTACGCTTTGCAAGAGGTGAATTTTCAACAGGATAATCATATATAATAGTCGGCTGAATAAGGTTGTCTTCAACAAATGTTTCAAAGAAAGCAATAAGAACGTGTCCCTTTGTTGCTTTGTCGCCTTCTTCAACTTCAACGTGTTTTTCCTTTGCACAAGCTCTTGCATCTTCATCAGTTTTCCAGTCGTTGTAATCAACACCGGCATATTCCTTGACTGCTTCAATCATTGTAAGACGCTTCCAAGGGCTTTCCATATCGATTTCAGTTCCCTGATACATAACCTTTGCACTGCCGCATACTTTTCTTGCAACTGTTCTGTAGAGGTCTTCAATAATGTTCATCATACCGATATAGTCTGTGTATGACTGATACATTTCAATTGTTGTAAATTCAGGGTTATGTGATGTATCCATACCTTCATTTCTGAAAATTCTTCCGACTTCGTAAACTCTGTCGAAACCGCCTACGATAAGACGCTTTAAGTAAAGTTCTGTTTCAATTCTTAAATACATATCCATATCAAGTGCATTGTGGTGTGTTTTGAAAGGCTTTGCAGCTGCACCAATCTGAATTGTATGGAGTACAGGTGTATCAACTTCAAGATAACCCATATTATCAAGATATTTTCTTACTTCACGAAGAATGTTACTTCTCTTAACAAATGTATCACGAACATTAGGATTTACAATAAGGTCAACGTATCTCTGACGATAACGTGTATCCTGATCCTTTAATCCGTGCCATTTCTCAGGAAGAGGAAGAAGTGACTTTGAAAGAAGAATTATGCTCTTTGCATGAACAGAAATTTCGCCTTTCTGTGTACGGAAAACATAACCTGTTATGCCGACAATATCACCAATATCCCACTTCTTGAATGATTTGAATTCATCTTTTCCTACTTCATCTATTCTGACATAACTCTGGATTCTGCCATCGCCGTCCTGAATGTCAATAAATGCAGCTTTACCCATAACTCTCTTGCTCATCATTCTGCCTGCAAGAGATACTATAGTTTCTTTTGACTTTTCCATTTCAGCCGCATATTTTTCTTCGTCATCACCTGCAACAGCCTTTGCAGCCGCCTCTGTCTTTTCAAATTCAGCCTTAGCTTCAGCAGACTTTATTGTTACCTCATATTTTGTTATTTCATAAGGATTCTGTCCGGCTTCTTTAAGATTTTTGAGCTTGTCAATTCTTACCGCTCTCTGATCTCCTATATTAAGTTCTTCGTTCTTATTTTCTGCCATTATATTTTTCTCCTTACTTGCTTATTTCGAGTATTTCATATTCAATTTCGCCAACAGGTGCATCAACAACAAATATCTCTCCGACTTTTTTCTTCATTGCAGCCTTTCCTATTGGTGATTCATCTGAGATTTTATGTTCCTTGAAATTGCTTTCATTAGTACCTACTATCTGGAGTGTTTCAACCTTATCTGAACCAACTCTTCTTATTTTTATGATAGAACTCATACCAACTTCATCAACTGAAACATCTGTATCGTCAACAATAACAGCATTTGAAACAGTATTCTGGAGTTCTGCAATCTGTGCTTCGAGAATAGCCTGTTCGTTCTTTGCTTCATCATATTCGGCATTTTCTGAAAGGTCACCGTATGAACGTGCAACTTTAAGTTTTTCAGCAATGTCTTTTCTTTTTACTGTAATTAAATATTCAAGTTCTTTCTCAAGTTTATGAAACCCTTCACGGGACATCTGTTTTCCAGCCATGTTTTCTACTCCTTTTATATACTTAACCACCCAAAGGCAGTATAATCTTATTTTATCTAATCTATTATACTATATTTTTGCGGGTTTGTCAACTGTAATTTTTTTAT
>JALEJO010000023.1 GCA_022769365.1 Oscillospiraceae bacterium
TCACTGTTTTCATTTACTTCAATATTTTCTTCGTCCACAATATATACTCCTTTTTGATTTTTAAAGATACATATAATATTATAATACTATTTTACATAAATGTCAATCTGATTTTACATAAACAAAAAAATCTAAAGTTGGTTAGAATCAGTGGAACTTTTTTTAATTCCAGCAATCCACAACATAATAATTAAATCTGATTATTAATCAATAATATTCTTATAAACAGTTTATTTTTTTCTTGACAATTTTAGTATCTTATGTTAAAATTATATCAAAGCAAATTTATTAATATAATTATATCAATTATGTAGGGAGGAGAAAATGAAATGAGAACTTTAAATCATAATCATTACAGGGGACGAGTGAATAATCTTGTCCGTGATATTGATAAAGTGAGTGTCTGTTCGGTTATTAACGGCTATTCAATAAAACCCGGAATGGCACACCTTGATGGTGCTACACCGCTTCCGAATGGTGTTAACTTTACAATTCAGTCGCTTTACGCAACTTCATGCGAACTTCTTTTATTTAAAAGAAAAGCAAAAGAACCTTTTGCTGTTATTCCTTTTCCTGAGGAATGCAGAATAGGACACAAATTTTCAATGATAGTTGACGGACTTAACATTACTGAATTTGAATATGCGTACAGAATGGACGGTCCTTATGACCCTGAAAAAGGTTTTCTTTTTAACAAAGAACAGGTTCTTCTTGACCCGTATGCAAAGGCTGTTGCAGGGCAGAGTGCCTGGGGTAATTCTAAAAATAAAAGGGATTATTATCATGCAAGAGTTGTTGCAGATACTTTCCAGTGGGGAAGAGATAAAAAGCCGAACATTCCTTTTTCAGACCTTATAATTTATGAAATGCACGTTCGAGGATTTACTAAAGATAAATCTTCAGGAGTTGATGCAAGAGGCTGTTTTAAGGGAATTATTGAAAAGATACCATACTTGAAAAAACTTGGTGTTAATGCTGTTGAACTTATGCCTATATTTGAGTTTGACGAAATGGAAGACCCGCGTGAAATGGACGGCGTTCAGCTTTATAACTACTGGGGATATTCAACAGTAAGCTTTTTTTCACCTAACACGAGTTATTCTTCACAGCTTGAATATAATCGTGAGGGAACAGAACTGAAAAAAATGATAAAAGCTCTCCATGAAAACGGAATTGAAGTTTTTCTTGATGTTGTTTTTAACCATACCGCCGAAGGCGATGATAACGGAAAAATATTCTCTTTTAAGGGTATTGATAACAACGTTTATTATATGGTAACACCTGAAGGACAGTACAGGAATTTCAGTGGCTGTGGTAATGTTGTAAACTGTAATCACCCTATTGTAAGAACATATATCAAGGATTGCCTTGAATATTGGGTTATGAAATACAAAATAGACGGTTTCAGATTTGACCTTGCTTCTATTCTTGGAAGAGATAAAAATGGTAAACCTCTTGAAGATCCACCACTTATTGAAGATATTGCATATGACCCTATTTTAGGCGATGCAAAACTTATTGCCGAAGCATGGGACGCAGGCGGACTTTATCAGGTTGGAAGTTTCCCGTCATACGGAAGATGGGCGGAATGGAATGGCAGATACAGAGATGACATAAGATGTTTCCTTAAAGGCGACAGCAACAAGGCTGAAGTTGCCGTTAAACGAATTACAGGTTCACCTGATATATATGACCCCATTAAAAGAAAAGACGCATCTGTTAACTTTATAGACTGTCATGACGGCTTTACACTTTATGACCTCTATGCCTACAACACAAAACATAATGAGAAAAACGGTTGGGGTAATACAGATGGTGAAAGTTATAACAACAGCTGGAACTGTGGTATTGAGGGTGAAACAGACGACCCTGTTATAAATAAACTTCGTGACAAAATGAGAAAAAATGCATTTGCAACTCTTATGTGCAGCCGTGGTGCAGTTATGTTTTATGCAGGTGATGAATTTTGTAATACTCAATATGGCAACAATAACGCCTACTGTCAGGATAATATAACTTCATGGCTCGACTGGAATCGCCTTGATAAATACAGCGGTATGTTTGATTTCTGTTCAAAAATGATACAATTCAGAAAAGACCACCCTATTGTAAGAAAACAGTGCCTTGATCCATTAAATGGTATTCATCAGATAAGTTATCACCACACCAGTCCATGGAATCCGCACCTTGATTATAATTCTCACTATATCGGAATTATGTTCTCAGGTCATGAAAACAAAGATGATACGGAAGATGATGTTGTTTTCTATGCTGCAAACAGCTATTGGGAACCAATAACTGTACAGCTTCCTGACCCACCTCAGAATTTCCATTGGGAATGTGAAATAAACACGGAAAAGGAAACTCAGGAAACAGAATATATGAACAGCACTCGTTTCCAGATTTCAGCAAGAACAATTATGATTTTTGTTGCAAGAAAAAATAAATAAATCAGCTTAAAATAATATATTTGAAAGGAATTTTAAAATGGCAAAAAGAATAACAAGTGTTGCTATTGTAATTATGATATTAATATCAACTTTGCTTTGCTATAATTTTACATCAATTACAGCTTCAGCAAGTATGGCACACAGCTCAAGCAGAGATGTTCAATCATCAGGAGTAGGAAATCCGTTTAATTATGGAGAAAGAAATACTCCTGCAAACGCATCAGTAAGTCAAATGAGAGCAATAAACCACAAAATGAGCGTTCAGGAAATTAAATACGCTATCTTCAAAGAAGTTGATGAAAATTGGGATTTGCTTAAAGTTCGACTTGGTGTAACAGACAGAGAAAAAGTCTATGCACTGTTTTTAGGACTTGCTACAAGAGAGTCTACAATCGGTCACAATGGTGATGGTGGTGACCTTGAAACAAATGCAGGAGGTTCGTTCGGAACTAACGCTGCACAAGCATATGGACCTTTTCAGACTGCTGTAACAGCATACAAAAATAATAATCCTAATTTTATGACGGAATATGATGTTCCTGAAATGAAACAATACGATTTAACTCAGCAGAATTTTTATGATTGTATAATTTCTCTTCATATGGGAATAAGAAAAGTTTTGCACTTTGTTACTCTTGCAATTAACGATCAGCATATGTCAGGATATACAGTTGTAAGAAATGCTTTAAAAGGATTTAACACAGGCTGGGCTACTCCGGGAGATGCAGCTTATTACAAAGATTATCCTGATGAAATAATTGCACTTGCACATTGGTATTATTCAAATGGACATTTGTATGACAACGAAGCCACATGGACAACAGACCCAAGAGCCTCAGCATACAGATCAAATCCTTGGTCTTGGTGGTCAGATGCAAGTCCAAGTCTGGCAAGCGTTTCATCTACTCCACAGGTAATAGAAGAGGCAACTGTCAATCCAAATGCTGATATTTCAAAAATCAAGCTTGGCGATGCCAATATGGACGGAGAAATAAATTCTAAAGATGCAACAATAATTCTTCAGGATTACGCACGTTCAATTGTAGGCAAAAAAACAATTCTTACAATGTCTGTATCAGATGTAAACAAGGATAATACTATAAATTCTAAAGATGCTGTTTTTGTACTTCAATATTATGCTTTATTGATAGTAAATTCAAACTATGGCGATATGGAAAAATTTATGGGATTTTAAGCAAACTAAAATATAAAAATAAAAACCCAAGTCAGACGGCTTGGGTTTTTATTTTTTGACTTATATTGAATCCATTCCCTGATACCAATCATTAGTCGCCATAAATTTATCTATCGAACCAAGTACAGCTTTTTTATCTGCACTCCATTTCGGTGCAATGAGTTTCGTTTTGTCTGCATCGCCTGTTATTCTTTCGATAACTACGTCAGCAGGCAGAATTTTAAGCTGTCGGCAGGTTATTTCAACATATTCTTCCATTGTTAAGATATGAAATTTATTTTTGCTGTAGTAATCGGCAAGTTTTGTTCCGTCAATAATATGAAGTGACTGTATTTTCATTCCGTCAGGGTGAAGTTTTACGGCTTCTTTTGCCGTTTCAATCATTGTTTCAAAATTTTCGAAGGGGAGTCCGTTTATTATGTGTATACAGGTTCTTATACCAGCATTTTTTAATTTATTAAATCCTTCAACAAATGTTTTATGGTCGTAACCTCTGTTGCAGAATCTGTTTGTTTTATCGTTTGATGTCTGCATTCCAAGTTCAATTGTCAGATACGTTTTTTTCGATATTCCGGATAAAAGTTCAACTATTTCATCACTTAAACAGTCCGCACGTGTTCCTATTGCAAGTCCTTCAACAAATGGCATAGACAATGCTTCATAGTATTTTTTTCTAAGATTTTCAATTGTATCATATGTTGAAGTGTTTTTTTGAAAATATGCAATTATTCCCGAATTTGGATATTTTTTATGTATTCTTTGTGTTTCAAGTTCTATTTGTTTTGATATATCAACATCACTTCGCACAAAATAACCGCTCCCATTATCACAAAAAATACAACCGACTTTTCCACATTTTCCATCTATGTTCGGACAGCTGAAACCGCCATCAAGAGTGGCTTTATAAAGTTTTTTGCCGAATTTTGTTTTATATTCGTAATTCAAAGTATGGTAGCGTTTATTATCAAGTGTATATTCAAACATTTTTTCTCCTAAATTAAAAAATAAAAGGCACTCAAAGAGCACCTCGTTTATCATCTGAAAAAATCCGCCTTGTAGTCGGCCGGCGTATAAAACCAAGCAAAATGTTTGCATGGTGGGTTAAATCAGCCCGACTAACATCTATTTCCTGCTACTATGGCAGGTCTACATCCTTTAGCCGGAGCAAGAATCCCTTTAAGTGAGTGTTGGATTATAAAAACCGTCCTGAATCTTGCAAGGCAGAAATCTTTCTCAGAAATCAATATTATTTTATGCAAAGACTTCGAAATTATTCAAATTCGTCTTCATCATCATACATTTCATTTATTCTTTCAATGAAAATCTCACCAATTCGGTCGAGCTGTTCATCGTCATCAACAGTAACAAGCATTCCTTCTTCTTCGGCATCAACATCGTCCATAAGAATAACAAATTCACCGTCACCGTTTACTATTGCATCGTCATCAACAGGAGTCATGGCATAGTATGTAACACCGTCAACTTCCATTTTATCAAGGAGTTGGAACGTTGTTTCCTTGCCTTCATCATCTTCAAGAGTGAATAAATCAGGTGTATTCTCTTCCATTTGAATCTCTCCTTTCGTTTTTCACTGACAATATTATACAATATTTTTCTTGTTTTGTCAAGAGTTTTCTGCAAATTTATTTTTTTATTTTATTCGGCTGCACCATCGCCTGCATTTGCATCACCGCCGCCGTTATCATCAACGGGTGCGTCCTGTTGCGGAGCATCTGTTGGAGTAT
Source organism: Oscillospiraceae bacterium (assembly GCA_022769365.1). GTDB lineage: Bacteria > Bacillota > Clostridia > Oscillospirales > Ruminococcaceae > Ruminococcus_C. The sequence continues at coordinate 5,391 of JALEJO010000023.1, forward strand.
CTGCCGGAGCGTCTGTTGGAGCATCTGTTTGCGGTGCTTCCGTAGGTGCTTCTGTCGGAGGTTCTGTTTCAGGTGTATATGCATAATAGATTGTTATAGTTTCACCGCTTTTTCTGTCGTACTTCTCACCATCATCAACGCTGAGTCCGACAACAGTTCCATCGCTATAGCCTGTATCAGTTCTTCCTGAATAGGTTGATGGTATTCCGAGTTCATCAAGTTTCTTTTTATATGATGTGTAGCCTTCGCCGCTGTATGAAGGAAGTTCTATATATCTGCTGCCCTGGCTTACCTTTACTTTTATTGTCGCACCACTTGTGAAAAGTTCATCAGGTTCAACTTCCTGCCACATAATTTCGCCCTCTTCATAGTCGTCCGAATAATCATATTCAGGTGATAAAGTAAACCAGCCTGAATAATAAGAACTTGAAGTTTCATAATCTGAACCAACAAGATTCGGCATAACGCTGTCACCTGACTGTTCGCTTGCTGTTTCAGGTTCTGAAGTCTGTGCTGTACTTTCAGTATTTGAAGTAGTTTCTTCCTTATTGCTGCTTCCGCCTTTATCAAGTGCCTTAACAACAAAGAAAACTGCAACAAGCATAACTGCAAGCAAAATTACTGCCGCAACAACCGGAACTTTCATTCTGTCGGCTGTTGACTGCCTTTTTTCAGGCTTTCTTTCGCCCTCATATGAATAATCATCCTGATAACCGTCTATATATTCGCTTTCAGGTTCATTATA
>JALEJO010000024.1 GCA_022769365.1 Oscillospiraceae bacterium
CCTATAAATTTTCCAACTACCCAAGTATCAGCAAGATTATAAAGCTGTTGAAAAACATTTCCAAGCATAAGAGGAAGTGCAAAAGACCACAGACCTTTTGTTATATTTCCATTTGTCAAATCTATGTTTTTACTCATTATATTTAAACCTTATAAAAATATTTCCCAGAAAAATTTTCTGTTTGCAATTGGAAAATCATCAAGAACACCGTGTTCAGGATCGTAAAATTTACCATATGCATAAAGTGACCAATGCCAACACCTTGGCGTTTCAAGACTTAAAATGCATACTTCGGGTAAGTCAGCCTTTTTCAAAGCCGATTTTCTTTCACTTGAATATCTTATGTTAAACATATCGAGAATTTTTTTCATTTCTTTAAGGTCTGTTTCTCTTGTATTTTCAAGAATTTCGCAAATTTTTTCGGGAGTATTATCAGTCAGCATTGCAAGCACAGCCTGTCCACATTGCAAATCTGTCGGTTCATGTATATATTTTATCTGTTTCATAAATTACCTTTCAATAAAAATATAGAGGGACTAAAATCAGCCCCTCTTAATATTTTACTATTTAAATATGAATAAATCAATCAAAACTCAATGTACTGTCCATCCGCATTAACAGGAAGTGAATCATATGTTCCTACGATAAGCTTGAGAATTGCAAGAGTATCTGTAGAATCAACTTTACTGTCATATAAAGCATCTGCTGCTTTAAGCTGTAAATCTGAAAGTGTTGCACTGTTTACAAGATACTTGTTAAGAAGAACAGCATCTGCAATTGTAACATTATTATCACTATTTACATCACCAAAGATAACTTTTGTTGGGTCAAAGTCTGTTGTAGGTGACTGTGTCGTAGCTTCTGAAGCTGTCTCAGAAGGTTCTGTTTCTGTTGGAGCAGCTGTTGGAACTTCTGAAGTTTCTGTTGGTTCTGTAGCCTCAGTTTCAGTAGCAGGTGAAACAGTTGTTTCTGTTGGTTCAGTTACTGTTTCAGAAGGTTTAGTTTCAGTTGGCTTTGTATCTTTATTCTTGTAGTAAACTTTTACTTTTGATATATCAAATGAAATTTTATCGCCTTTGATTTCAGCATAATCCCACCAGTTCTGAATTTCAATCTTTCCGCTTGAAATTGTTCCTTCCATTTCTTCTGACTCTGTATCACTTATAGGTACTGTGAATTTGCCGTCGAACTCAACTTCTATTGATGAATCTTTATTTGTGTATGAATAAGCTTTGCTTGCCCACTGACCTTTTTTATCAGCTGTATCAATTGTGAAGCAGAGACCGCCGCCGCCGCCCCAATAACTGCTGCCACTTGCAGATGAAGAGCTGATACCGAGTTCAATTTTTGCAATATCGTTAGGGTTATCTACTGTAAATTCAATGCCTTTTTCTGTTTTTGTAAAGTCTGTAATTTCCTTTGTTTCAAGCTTTTCAGGTTCTGTTGGTTCTGTAACATCAACATCACCATAAGCATTTGCGTTTGTATTTAAAACAACATGAACAGCAGAAACGCTTGGAAGATTTACAGTAACTTCATTATTCTTGATTTCAGATTCTGAAATTTTATCAAGAAGAACAATTTCTTTTGAATCCTTTGTAATGCCATAAACAAGACCTGATTTATACTGATCTGATGTGCCATCAAGTTTTATTGTTGCATTTTCGTCTTTTGAAGTGTCTTTATTTGTGATGATAACATCAACAGTCTTATCACTGCTTGTTGTTGCTTCATCTGAATGAATTGAAGCATATGCAGTTGATTTTGTGTAGTCTGTAGTTTTTGTGTCTGTAAGGAGAGTATCGCCAAAATCAGAGCCTTTTCCGTCATAGTTTGTATAAAGATTTATACCAAGGTAAGGATAAACCGCACTATTTGCAGTATCCCAGAGAGTTGCCATCTGAACACCATTTGTGGCAAACACACCAAGACCGTCAACTTCCGCAACAGCACCTGCGAGAGTGTCACCACTTCCAAAGTTATATTCAGAAATTGCAAGTTTTGTTCCAGGATAATATGTGTCAATTGCATTAAAAATATGCTTAAAGAAAGGTCTGTCTGCCGCAAACCAGCTTTCACCTATCCAGCTGTTTTCAGCAAAAGTTCCGTCCCAGAGAGTTCTCGGTGACTGCAAAATATCATCTTCTGATTTTGTTGCCTGATTGTAGTAGTGAATATCAAGGTAGTCAAGAAGTCTTGTGCCTTTTTCATCACTTGCTTTCTTCATTTCATCAAGATAATAGTCGATAAACCAGTTATAATTACCTGCTGCCTTGATCTTTTCCCATTCATCACTTGTATCACTATCGCCAAGCTGTTTATATGCAAGATAGCCCCAGAGTGCAGGACCAAATACATCAGCATTAGGATCAAGTTCTTTTACAACAGAAGCAAGTTCTTTTGACTTTGTAACAAGTTCTTCCATTGTAACTTCTTCAGGATGAAGATAAGGGTGAGTGTCGTTCCAGAGAGCTGGTTCGTTATCGAGAGAATAACCCTGCATACCTGTTGAAGTTGAAGAATCACCAAACGTTTTGATTATATAGTTTACATATTCATCCATATAAACCTTGCCATCTGTAAGGTCAGGTGTAAGGCTTAAATCAGAATCTTTTCTGAAGAGAACTTCATTCCATCTTGAAGAAGGTGCTTTTTCGTCAGCTGTTACAGAACCGTTTGTGTCAGCCGCAACATATCCTGCCATCTGAAGAGTAGTAAATTTATATCCGATATTATATTTTGCGGCTTTATCTGAAACAAGCTTTGCAGCTATACCCGGTGTTGAAGATGAAGAAACATATGTATCTGAACTGTTTTTCCAGTCTTCACCTGCATTTGAAGCATTTGTTTCCCAGTTATAACCTGTCATACGGTTACCACCCTGTCTTACACAGGTAGTAGTTACCTTATCAAGAGCACAGCCGTCATTTACACCATAAATATATGGATTGATTTCTTTTGTAGCACCCGACATATTAACAGTTACTGTTGAATCGAATGTTTCATTTTCTGCACTTGCAGTTACAGCATAACTTGTACCGCATGATGCAATCATAGCAACGGAAACAAGAAGTGCCTTTATTCTGTTTGATTTCATTTTTTACAAAACTCCTTTACCATTAATAATTGTTTATAACATAAATAATTCCAAAAAACGCTATATATCATTATATCATAAATACCATTTATTGTCAACCCATTTTTATAAATTTTATGTAGAATTTTACTATATAAAACAATTTTCAAAATTAAAATATTTGTTTTATGAAATATGCTGAAATAGGATTTTTGGGTTGATGGTTTTGGGGTGGTGTTTATAATTTTGGGGATTGAATATTGATCCCATTTCCATAAAAAAATTACAGTTGACAAACCCGCAAAAATATAGTATAATAGATTAGATAAAATAAGATTATACTGCCTTTGGGTGGTTAAGTATATAAAAGGAGTAGAAAACATGGCTGGAAAACAGATGTCCCGTGAAGGGTTTC
>JALEJO010000027.1 GCA_022769365.1 Oscillospiraceae bacterium
AAAAAGGAGAAAAAATGAAAGAAAATATAAAGAAAATAACATCTTTTGCAGGAATAATTCCTGCCGCAGTTGTTGCAGTTTGTGCAGGGGTTTCAATTTGTACATATACTGCTCCAAAATACGAGAAAATATTAGCAGCAGAACAAATTGAAAACACTAAAAATACTGAAAGTACCGAAAAAAAATCTCAGAAATCTGTAAAAAAAGAAGAAAATATTCCTTCAGTAAAAACAATTTCCGAAAAAGCGGTTTATAAAGACGGTGTTTATATTGGAACAGGAACAGGTTTCGGCGGAGAACTTAAAGTTCAGGTAACAATAAAAGATGGAAAAATAACGGATATAAAACTTTTAAGCAGTAATGATGATGCACCTTACATTTCTAAGGCACAGGCATTGCTTAAAAATATAATATCAGGTCAGACTACAGACGTTGACACGGTTTCAGGTGCAACTTATAGTTCAGTAGGACTTATAAATGCTGTTCGTGATGCACTTTCTCAGGCAGGTGGAACAGAAGAAAAAATTGAAACAAAAACGCCTAAAAAATCATCTCCTGTTTCAGAAGCTGTAAATTTAAGCAGTATAGATGAACCATCTTCGTATAAAGATGGAGTTTATACAGGTTCAGCTCAAGGTTATGGCGGTATAACAACAGTTGAAGTAACTATTTCAAATGGTCAGATTGTTGATATAAAAATTCTATCTCATCATGATGACAGTCCGTATATAAATAATGCTTCTTCTTTAATAGATGCAATAATAAATGCACAGTCAACGAATGTTGATGCTGTTTCAGGTGCTACATACAGTTCATCAGGAATAATAAATGCGGTAAGAGATGCTTTATCAAAGGCAGGAGGCAAAGATGAAGAAAATCTTCCTGAAATAACTTTACCGGCAGTATCAACAGCTGCAACAACAAAAAGAACAAGAGTCAATTTAACAGAAATTCCCGAAGATATCGCCAATTTACCTGAATATAAATATGCAGACGGAACTTTTGAAGGAACTGGAGAAGGCTATAAAGGCGATGTTACTGTTTCAGTTACTATATCAGAACATAAAATAAAAAGCGTTAATATAGTAAAAAATTCCGATGATAAGGAATATTTTTCAAAAGCTTCTGCATTATGTGATTCTATTGTAAAAATGCAGTCAACAGATATTGACACTGTTTCAGGTGCAACATATAGTTCATATGGTATACTTGATGCTGTTTCAGATGCACTTTCAAAATCCTACAGCAAGGCAGTTGAAGAACAGGGAAAGACAACTGTTCCTACAACATCAGTAACAACAACTACAACAACAAAAATTCCTGAAACAACATCTTCAGAAGATGTAAAGCTTATAAATGGTATTTTTTATGGTTCGGCTTTTTGTTCACCTGATGAGTCAGAAGATTTTGAAGAGTATGAACTTTCAGTAAAATTAACATTTGAAAACGGAGTTATTACGGATATATCAGAAATAGCAGGTGTCGGAGATGATTATGATACTTCAAATGACTGGTATGTTGAAAAAGCAGCAAATGGAACTTCAAGGAAGAAAGGTGTTGTATCTCAGATTTTAAGTAAACAAAAAACAGATGATATAGACACTGTTTCAGGAGCAACTTGTTCTTCAAATGCAATAATTAAAGCTGTAGAAAACGCTTTAAAAACAGCAGAGGAAAGTATAGAAAAATAAAAGGAAGATTTTAATATGCAGAAATTTTGGGTGCAGGCTTGCACAGTTGTTGCCTGTGTTTCATTGATATTTGTTTATAACAGCACAGTAAATGAACGTACAGAGGCTGAAAATGCTGAAAAGGAAAGTTATAATAAAGCAATGGCAGAACTTGAAAGCGAAAAAAATGCTGAATCAAATTATAAAGATGGTGTTTATAATGGTGAAGCAAAAGGATTTGGCGGAACTGTTGCGGTTGAAGTAACTGTTGAAAACGGAAAAATAAGCAAAATAGATGTAACATCTCACGAAAAGGAAGATGCTGCTTATTTTGATTCGGCTACTTATGTTATTGATGAAATAATTGATGAGCAGTCAACAGATGTAGACACAGTTTCGGGTGCTACTTTCAGTTCAAATGGTATAATAGGTGCAGTAAAAGATGCACTTGGAAAGGCAGAAAATAAATGACCATAAAAGAGATATTAACGAATGCAAAAAATCCTAAAAATAGAAAAACTTTAAGCAGAACAGTAAGATGGATATGTCAGATAATATTTTTTATTTTCTTTCCATCGGCATTTACTTCCGCCTTTTCAGGAATTAAATATATTTTTACGCAGTTCGGACTCAAGCAGGCTGTTGGATTAAGTGCCTTTATAACGGTGTTAATTTCACTATGTGTGTATACAATAATATTTGGAAGATTTTTTTGCGGATATGCATGTCCGTTTGGAACTCTCGGGGATTTTATAAGAGAAATTTATATTTTCATATGTAAAAAAAGAAAGAAAAAAGCAATTACAATTAACCCGAAAATATCTAAATATCTTTCGTTTATAAAATATATTGTTTTATTTGTTATTGTTTTACTTTGTTTTTTAGGTGTATATGGAAATATTTCCGGCTGGAGTCCGTGGGACGTTTTTTCAATGATAACTTCAGGTAATATTCATTTTGGAAAATACATACTTGGAGTAATTCTTTTACTTGCAATAATGGTTGGAATGGTATTTGCAGACAGATTTTTTTGTCGTTTTCTTTGTCCTATGGGAGCGGTATTTTCACTTCTTCCTGTTCTGCCATTTTTTAAAATCAGAAGAAACAAAGATAAATGTATCAAAGGCTGCAAAGCCTGTCAGAAAGTGTGTCCGTCAGACCTTGAACTTCCTTACGAAAGCACATGGGAACAGAACGGCGATTGTTTTCAATGTGGCAAGTGTATTGACATCTGTCCTAAAAAGAGCTGTAGAGGCTGTGTAGGCAATTTTAGGGGCAATGAGATATGGTTTACAATTATCAGAGCCATTCTTCTTATTGGCGTTATGATACTTGCAAATGTATAAATGATTATAAAAGATTATAAAAAGGCACATTACCAATCTGATAATGTGCCTTAATTTTAAAATTTATTTTATTTTTAATCTTGATGTCAGAAAAGTTGCACAAAGTCCAGTAAAAAGTCCTGCAATACAACCTGAAATCATCAGGAACGGAAGATATGCAATAACTGAAAAAGTTCCCATAAGTATAATAGCTGCAATCGTCTGCCCTATATTATGAAGAACCGCACCCAATATACTCGATATCCACATATATTTTTCAGGAACTATTTTGCAAAGAAAAATCATTCCTATAAAACACAAAACCGCCCCTGAAATACTGTAAATCATTGATGACATATTTCCTGAAAACATTGAACCAAGTAAAATTCTTGCTGTAAGAATAAGTCCTGTTTCTGAAGGTTTATATCTGTATAAAGCAAAAATCGTTACAATATTTGCAAGTCCAAGTTTAACACCAGGAATAGGAACAAGATTCGGTATTCTAAGTTCAACAATGAAAAGTATAAGGGCAATTGCCGTTAAAAGTCCAAATCGTGATATTTTTTTTACACTCATTTTTTCTCCTATTTTGAAACAGAATCTATATCATCACTGTTTTTAGTAAATCTTATTATAAGTTTATTAGGCAGACAGACTATAGGCAAATCTGAAGATTTAAGCCAGCCTGAATCAACACAAACTTTGTCGGGACAATCTGCTGATTTAACTCTTATTTTGCCGTTTTTTATTTCAACAACATTGATTTTTCCGTTGTTTTCAACTTCAAAAGAATTATTTTTTTCGGTTGAAAGATTTAATGTTTTAACTACTTTTCCATTGCTTACAATTTCAACAGTATTTGATTCAGATGGTCTTGAAACATAAAATATTCCAATAACTGAACCGATAACTATAACAGCAATTATGGAAAGTAAAATAATTATAGTTTTTTTATCTTTCAATGATGTTCACCTTCATATCCGAAAGATTTTCAAATGAATCTGTCAACCCATCACTAACATATATTTCTTTATCGTCAGAAACAAGAATAATTTCAAAATCACTGCCGTTTTTCTTCCAGTAATCAACAGCTTTTTCAGTTCCAAGAACGAAAAGAGAAGTTGAAAGTGCATCACACATAACACCTTTTTCTCCTATAACAGTTGCCGAAACAATTCCGTTTCTTGCAGGTGAACCCGTTTCAGGGTCTATTATGTGCCAGTATTTATTGCCGTTGTCATCTGTGAAATAACGTTCATAATTTCCTGATGTTATAACGGCTTTATTATTTATTTTTATTGAGCAAAGATTTTCTGATTCATCAAAAGGATTTACAACTGCAACTTTCCAATCTGAACCATCGGGTTTACTTCCAACAGCCTGCACATTTCCTCCAAGGTTTAAAAGTGCCGATTCAACGCCGTTTTCTGAAAGTATTTCTGAAACTTTATCGCTTGTGTAACCTTTTGCAACTGAACCTAAATCTATCTCATAATTTTCTGGAATTTTAATTTTGTTTTCATTCGTTTCAATTTTTTCATAACCTGTATTTTTAAGAAGATTTTTAATTGTTTCGTCATCAGGTACTTTATAATCGCCTGTTGTAAAACCCCATTCTCTTAATACAGGATAAATTGAAATATCAAGAGCACCATCTGTCTTTTGGCAATAATCAAGTGCTGTTTTTATTATGCTTGAAGTATCTTCCGAAACTTCGCAAAAGTTTCCTGCCGATTCGTTTATTTTTGATATTTCACTATCTTTATTTGTTACAGAAAAAATATCCTCAAGCTTTTGTATTTCATCTGATGAAAGTATTAAAGCATCATATGAATTTTCACCATATGCTTTTACATTCATATAAGTATCCATTGCAAATATATCAAGTGTTGAAGGATCATCTCCATCACCTTCATATATCTGCGGAGCAAGTTCTTCATCTGTCTGAGATATTTCTGAAACTGATTCAGTAGTTTCGTTTGAGTTTTTTTTATCTGAATTATCAGTCTGACAGCCGCAAAGCATAAGTGCCAGAACAGATACATATATAAATATTTTTTTCATTACCCTTATTTTACCTCATAAAATAAATATCCTGCATTTGCTGCATTTTCAAGCGAAAAAGAGCAATGCAGGATTATTTTTAAAATTTACTTGTTTTTGCTTTTAAGGAATTCTTCAACTGAAACTGCCTTGTCGCCGTCTACTAATGCCTTAGCATAGTACTGGAGTACAAGAACAGCGTCCTTTGAATCTACTTTTCCATCGCTGTTTAAGTCAGCTGCATCAACATCAATAGTTGATGAGTTATCATTTACAAGACTCTTTGCATAAGCCTGTAATATAAGAACAGCGTCTTTTGAATCTACCTTAGTATCACCATTTACATCACCTTTATTTTTCTTAACAACAGGTTCTGTTATTGGTTCAGTAGTAGGTTCTTCAACAGCCTTACCATATGTTAAAGTAATATCTGCATAGCCATTTGCTGAAATAGTGATAACATCTCCTGACTTGATGTAGTCAGTTGTTTTTTCATTTCCTTCTTTGTCTTTTGTTGTAACAGATTCATTTATAGTACCATCATCATTGATGAGTTTTACACTGCCTTTTCCGCTTGCACTATATGACTTGTCGCCAACCTTAACAGATGTTATGTTCTTGATATAGTTTGAGAATGCATCTGCTGAAACTCCGCTTGCAGCTGCAATGCTCTTTCCGTCTTTGCTTACAGTTGCAGCAACTTCATCTGTTGAAAGAACAAATGATGCACTATAGCTTACATTCTTGCCATTTTCATCGCTTACTGTAAGAGTATATTTTCCTGGGAGTGTATCCTTAGAAACAACAACATTTCCGTTTTCAACTGTAAGTCCTTCAGGTGATGAAGTGTAAACAGCCTTATAATCTTCAGGAAGATCTACTGTAACAGCAGCTTTTCCGTCTGAAATCTTTGCATCTGCAACCTTGATAACATCAGCATCGAGACCTGTTTTCTTAGGGAGATAAATGTCTGTGTTTACTGTTGTGTAACCTGATGATGTGATGAATGTTACAGACTTGATAGTCTTATCTGTAAGGTCTTTTGTTTCATCATATTTGAGCACATTTGCGTTATGAACTTTGCTCTTTTCACTGCCTATGAAACCAATTGACCAAGCAAGTTCATTCTTCGGTCTCCACCAGTTTTCAAGAATTGTCATAGGATATGTTTTGCCGTCATCTGTTGTTACAACTGCACCATAGAAAACTTCTTTTGTATTATCATATGGAGCTGATTCAAATTTAAGCTGATAATCGCCATATTTTGTACTTGTTTCAAGTGAAACTTTAACATCTGATTTTGTAACAGGTGTTTCGTCCTGAACAGCTGAAAAATCAACATCTCCGTCAGCACTGTCATATCCGAATATCTTGTATGCTTCAGGAACAACTGTCTGATCTTCATTTTCTTTGAAGTTGTAATTGTTTACTATATTAGGATATTTTTCAATTAATGCTTTATCAACAGCAACAGGATATGTAACACCATCAATTGTGCCGCCTGTTACATTACCATCAGCATCTTTCTTTACAGTATTGTATGTACCTTCTGAAAGTTTACCTGTTTCATTCATTGTAAATTTACTTGTTGTTGCAGATGAAACAGCATCAACTTTATCAAATTTTCCTTCTGCTTTGAAAAAGTCATTATATGGAATATCCATTGTACCATAAACATATTCAGGTGCTTTGTATATGTTTTCTTCTGTAGCTTCAAAATTAACAGTGTAATCTTTATATCCGAGAGCATAAACTGTGAGTGACCAGTAACCTGTACCGTCTGTGCCTTCAGGAAGCTGGCATCTTGCTGAATCAGTTAATCCAAGCTGGATACCCATTGCTTTATGCATCCAGTTATCTGCTGCAAATTTTGTTCCGTATGTCTGAAGTGCTTTTGTATATGTTGAATCTGAACCATAGTATGTCCACTTTACAGCCTGCATAGCTTCGCCAAGTTCACCATATCCATCGCCTGTAAGGTCAACTCTTAAAAATTCACCATAGTTTCCTTCACCAGGTTTAACAGTATATGTAACAGTATCAGCAACAGTTTTTAAATCTGTATCAGCAATACCTGAATCCTTACCTGTTGAACGGCTCTTGAAACTGAATGTTCCATCAGAATTTTTAACTGCTTCTTTTAAGCCGTTTGTATCAGCTGTAACATTAGATTTGAGGTCATATGATTTAAGGTTTCCTTCTGAATAACCGCCAATAAGCTGACCGCCGTTTTCAACAACTGTATAATTCTTGCAGAAATCTTCATAATCAGCATCGGCAACGGCAACAGGAATATATTTAAGACCTGTTACACTATAATCAACCATTTTTTTGCTTGTACCATCTGCAAATGTAAGAACACCTTTTGCAAAAGTAACTTCTTCACCGTCTGTTGTATGGAGAGTTGTTATAGTTTTTCCATCTGCATCTTTTGTGCTTGTCCAGTATGAAACTCCATATTTTGAACCGTCTTCAGTTTCAATTGTAGTCATGCACTGATAACTTCCTCTGTGAAGTCCGTGGTTTGTTGTTGCTCTTGAAACAGCATCGAAACCGCCTTTATCAGTTTCATCATGTGAATCTTTTTCATCACTTGATGTTACATTATCAGCATTGTAAACACCTTCACTTGCCCAATACTCAGCCCATGTAAGACCAGCATATACATAATGATAACCTGTTGATACTTCATCAGTTGCTGAAGTGTCTGTTGTTTCAGCCGCCATAACAGT
>JALEJO010000033.1 GCA_022769365.1 Oscillospiraceae bacterium
TCATTTCAACTACCTCCAATTAAAAAAGCCCACAGAATATATATTTCCGTGAGCTTCATTGCTTCAAATTATTTATTTTATCAGACTTTATCATCTTCATTGACAATAAAAAAAGAGGTCTGAATGATTTCTCACTCAGACATCTTTGTCTTTCGATGTTTATATTGTATCACTTTTCGGCTTGAAAAAATTGTAAAAATCGGAACTGGAACAAAAAGTCTATCTAATTGATAAAAACCTATTGATTTTAAAGATGTTTATATCATAAACAATTGTTTTAAAACAACATCTACAAAACTTATACAATATCTATTAGTTACTATAATTTTAAACAATTTAACAATTACATAATATATAAGCTCTTGACTTTATCAACAAGCTTCGATACAATGTTAATGTAATTCATTTAAATATTTATTATATAGATTTTATTTAAAACTGTAAAATAGGAAAGAGGGGGTTATTTATGAAAGAAGAATTTACAAGAGCTGAAATCGAGATAATTATATTCGAAACTGAAGATGTTATAACAACAAGTAGTGCAATATACGATAATGATGGGGAAATACATCTTCCTGAACACGAATTTTAATAAGTTATATATATTAAAAAATTTATATAATTTATAAAATTTTTAATTTCATCTTGCAAGGAGAGTTGAATTATGAAATTCAAAAAAATAATTTCAGCGGCGGTTGGTGCGATGTTTTTTATTTCAAACATATCGATTTTTTCATCGATTACAACATCATCAGCTGATGATGTACCTGTTTTGAATCTTTCAGTAGATGGAGATTATTATGTTTCAGCATCGAGTGTTGCAAATGGAGACGTTTCAGTAAGAATTAAAGTTTACCTTGAAAATACAGGAGATGAAGCATATCAGGCGGCAAAAGTTGCATTTGTTTCAGATTCAGATGCTAATTTTGTTGAAAGCACAGACGGAACAGGAAAAGCTTCAAGAAATATTATTTTCAAAAATCTTTCAGATCAGACAAGCAAGGATAATAGAGTTGAAGACTCTGTTTTTATTTCAACTGTTATGGTAACAAAAAGCGGTATTCAGTATAAAATGCCGTATGTTACACCTTTCTGTTTTGGCTCGATAAGTAAAACAAGAAAAGGTTACTATATATATAGTGCAAGTGGAGTATCAACAAACAGATACGCCGTGCCAATGGATGCAGATCAAGTTGATGAAAATGGAAATTTAAAGGCTGAGAAAGATTGGAATATAGGTAATCTTTCAGCTTCATGTTCATCTATGATGTCTGATGGAAATGGCGGAGTGTATTTTACAATTTCAGAAAAAGAGTCTGCCAATTCTAATTATGTTGAAAAAACACTTTCAACAGCAGATGGAAGTCTTAAAATGGAAAAATTAAAGTCAAGCGGGGTAGTATTCAGATATAGTTATATTGATCAGAAAACTTTTGAAAAGAAAGACGGAAGTGTAAAGTATCCTTACTTTGACCCGACACTTCCAAAAGATCAGCCTTTAACGGGAGATAGTGATAAATGGCTTTGGGTAGACGGTAGCAAATCAGTGAAAGTGCTTGGTGAAAAAGATGAATTTTCACTTTGCGAAGTTGATGCTGTTATTAAGCAGGGAACAGCCGCAGGTGACTATACAATTTCACTTGATCAGAAAGAAACATATCTTTCTGCTGTAGATGACAATGGAGAGAATTTTTCACGTTCGGCTGAAAATGGTAAGCTTGCTACAACAAAAGCTGTTATACACGTTGTAAATGATTCAGCACCTGAAACAACAACTACTATGACAAAACCAACTACCACTACCACAATAGCCACTATAACACCAGCATCAACAACAAAAACAGAATCAACGACAACTACTATACCAACATCAACAACAAAAACAGAATCAACGACAACTACTATACCAACATCAACAACAAAAACAGAATCAACGACAACTACTATACCAACATCAACAACTAAGACAGAATCGACAACCACTACTACATCAACAACTAAGATAGAATTAACCACCACAACAACTACAACACCTATAATAAATCCAACTGCAATAACTACTAAAGTTACAACAACCATAACTGAATTAAAAAAAGTAAAACTTGGCAATATAAATGATGATGATGTAATTGATTCAAAAGATGCTGTATTGTTGCTTAAATCTTACGCAGAAAGTCTTGTAATCGGTAAAAAATCAACTGATTTAACAGGTGATATAAATAATGATGGAAGTGTTGATTCAAAAGATGCAGTTATAATTCTTAAATATTATGCGGCTACTTTGACAGGCTTCACTGGAACTATTTCCGAATTTAAATAAAAATCCACTTGAGATGTAGTACTCGCTGTTTTGTCTGTACATAATCATCACCTGATTCGTGACAGACGATTTTCATTTGCTGGACAGTATTATATCATATCAATTTGAAAAATGCAAATTGATAAAAAAATTCACTTCCCCAATAATGCGATTTTTGATAATTGGGGAAGTAAATCTGAATTTCAGATTTTTCAGCAAAAACGCCTATTTTACAATGTTTTTGAGATTGCAGGTGCCAAAAATAAGACTGTTTGCAAACAGTCTTAAATTATGTATTTTATTTTAACAGTATCAATCTAATCGTAATATAAGTGTAGTTTTCAATTAAAAACTACACTTATTAATTATATGCAAATTATTTAACAAATGTGTATCCAGCAGTACTTGGTTTATAAACAACAGCATTTCCTTCTTCAAAGTGTATTTCTTCTGTTGCAAGATATGCATGAATATTTTCATCTTTGTCGTATCCTACATATTTCAAGAGAACACCGGTCTCGCAGTCAACATACATCTGGAAATTTTTAACTCCAATTTTGTTGCCATATTCCTCAGAAGAAACTCCAGAAATTACATAGCACTTTCTTCCTGCATATGTTTCAGTGTTATCAACATTCCAAAGTTCAAAGTCTGTAAGAAATCCAAATGTCATTTCCTGTGGGAATAACGAAGCACTTGCAAGGTATGTGTTTGTAACATCACAACGGTAATAATATCCCGGTGTTCCATCTTCTTCGATAACAACACGTTCATCGTCTTTTATTTCTTCGGCATTTTCTCTTGTGCAAACACTGTTATCTTCATTTACAGCAGTTTTTTCAATATTGTCAAGCATAGTCAATGAAGTTCCGTTAGTAAATACTTCTATATCAAATGTATTTGCATCTGTACAAGATGAAAAGTCACTACTCATAACAGCAACAGAAAAATCAGAAACATTTATTTCCTGAACTTCCGTATATGCTTTGGACTCATCAAGGTTTGTTTGATATTCTACATACATATCTTCACCTGGAGAATCGGCATATACCATTTTTCCTGAGACATTATTGTAATAATCAATACTATTTAACATCTTGTGCCAAATTTCTTCTTTTACAGATTTAAATTCTGAATCAGTTGTTGTTTTAATGTTTTCAGATGAATTCTCCATCAGAGTTTTTTCAGAAAGTGGATTTACTACGTTTGAATTATCTCCACTTACGTTACAGTTGTTTTTAACATTAACTGAAGTGGTCTGCACTTTATTTTCTACTTCATTTGAAGAACTCTTAGCCGAAACGCAAATTGTAGTCGCTAAACAAGAAAAACAAACAACAGATCCAATAACAAATGATGCAACTTTAACCTTCTTATTCATAAGTTTATCCTCCTTAATATGTAAACCAAACCTATTTAACACGCAATACCAACAATACAATCTATCTATATTTTGATTATATTATAGTTGACTATATATGTCAACTATAATTTTCAAAATAATTACTTTTTTATTTTTGTTGTTTATTTATTCATATTTAGTTTTTTATGAAAATCATCTTGTAACGTTATTATACCATAATCAAACATTAAAAATCAATAGTTTGCATTAAAAGGCAACGGATTAAAAAAATCCCTTGATTATTGTAACAATTTAGCAATAATCGAGGAGCAAAATTAAGATTGATGGGGGATAGTATACAACTTTAAATTTGTTGTTTTATACATCATAAGTAAAACCTCCTACACGCTAATAGTTTAGCACATAAGAGGTTATTTTTTTAGTATTTCGAATAAATTGTTGCTGTTTTATAAATATTAGATGTTTTAGAAAACTGGAATTTATGCTTGCTTTTTAGAATTTCTGATATATATTGCGGATGTTATAACAACCATTAGAATAAGAATATGCAAAATAGAATGATAAACATCTGGTATATATCTTCCATCAATTTCAAGCCACTTTATAGC
>JALEJO010000035.1 GCA_022769365.1 Oscillospiraceae bacterium
TCTTGCAGGCAACCTTGAAACAATAAGAGAAAACAACGGAAAATCAATCGTTGAACTTTATAAAGAAATTTATGGATTCCATAATGCTTAATTTGTGAGGAGAATTAAAATGTTAAAGTTAATTAAATATGACTTTATGAAAGTAAGGTCACTTATAGTTATATTCGGTATAATAGGTTTGGCAATAAACGGTTTGCTTTTTATATTTTACAAATTAAAGGAAAGCTTTGATGTAAGTTTTCTTAATAATTCAGTAGGAATACTTGCTACTTTTGCTGTTCTGTTTCTTTTTTCATTGCCTGTTTTTATTCTGATTGTAAGCATTATGCTTTATTCAACAGATATATCAAAGAAAAAAGGCTATATGACCTTCTTGACACCGCACAGTGCATATGCAATTATTGGTTCAAAAATAATTTTAAGCCTTATAATAATGATATGTGCAGTAATTGTTGAATTGTTATTTATAACGGCTGATTTTGATTTGTTTTTTGCAAGTAATGGTGAAGACCTTGGAATTATATATATTGCAAAAGTTCTTTTTGAAGCTTTGAAAAGATATCCAGGTCAGATTGCACTTTTACTTATCACAGCAATAATTCAATGGGTGACAAATATTTTATCTTTCTATGTTGCAATTGCCATTTCATATTCAATAGTAAGAAAAGGAAAAATCAATACACTTGTTGCAGTAGCTGTATGGATTGGTATTGTGATTGTTGAAGGCATAATTGCACAGGTTGGTTCACTGGTATTCCCAAGTTTCGGACTTAGTTTTGATGCAAACAGTACTAATACAGGTATAGAAGCAGACATTGCCTTTCCGACAGAAGTATTTATCTTTTCAATAATTGTGTATGCAGTTATTGGTACAGCAATGTATTTTGTAACTTCATATCTTACAGAAAAAAAGATAAGTATGTAATTTATTAAATGGGACTTTAAGAAAAAATTTATCATATCAGAAAAATGCTGACTCTGGAATTTTCCATTGTCAGCATTTTTACATATTTTATATATTGAAAGAAAATTATAAAATGAAACATATCAAACCGCAACATCCTTCATTGATTACTCTTTCAAGAGTTTCACGAAGCTTCATTCTTGCTTCAGAAGGCATTTTATGGAGTTTTGAGTGAAGTCCTTCATTAACAAGTTCAAAAAGGGATTTACCAAAAATATTTGATTCCCAGATTTTTTCAGGACTGTCACGGAACTCTTCAAGCAGATAATTTATTAAGTCTTCACTTTGCTTTTCAGTGCCTACAATAGGGCTTACAGTAGTCTGTATTCCTGCTTTCATAAGATGTATAGATGGTGCGGAAGCTTTAAGTTTAACGCCGTATTTGCCGCCCTGTCTTATTATTTCAGGCTCTTCAAGAGAAAGTTCAGACGGCTGGGGCATAATTATTCCGTAACCTGTTTGTTCGCATGATTCAAGTGCAGGAGATATTGCGTCATATTTATTTTTTATTTCTTTGAGTTCAGAAAGAAGTGGAATTATTCCGCCTTCATCTGATATTTCAAAACCTGTTGATTCGCTTATTATTTTGCAGAATAAATCATTTGAAAATTCCGTTTCAAGTGTAACACTTCCGCAACTGAAATCTTTACTGCATATTCGGCAGGATTTTACGTTTTCGTTTTCTGCAATTTTTTCTGTCAGTATGTGAATATCGTTTATTGTTTTTATATCTGAAATATTTTCAATTAAAGTTTTGCTGAAACCAGCTTTTAACGGGTGTGTAACAGGCAAAGTCGGAATCCACGAAGGGGCTTTTATGTTTATTTCACACACAGGGAAACTCATAAGTATATTTTTAAGTATTTCTGCAATATCATCTTCATTTATTTCAAGGCAGTTTACAGCCGTTACTGATGCAGAATATTTTTCTGAAAGCTCTTTTTTGAGTTTTTGTGCATTTTCTGAATCAGGTTCTTTGCAGTTTAAAACTATTGCAAAAGGTTTGCCAAGTTCTTTCAGTTCATCAATAACTTTTTTCTCGCATTCTCTGTATTCGTCAGACGGAATACCTGTGAAACTTCCGTCTGTTGTTACAACAAGACCAACTGTTGAATGTTCTGTTATAACTTTTCTTGTTCCGGTTTCAGCCGCCATATTAAATGGTATTTCCTTGTCGTACCAAGGCGTCATAACCATTCTTGGAGAATTATCTTCAATATATCCCGACGCAGACGGAACAATGTAACCAACACAGTCTATAAGACGCATATTGAAAGATGTATTGTCATCAATTCTGACTGAGGCAGCCTTTTCAGGTATGAATTTTGGTTCTGTTGTCATTATTGTTTTGCCTGCGGCAGATTGCGGGAGTTCATCAACCGTTCTTTCCTTAGCCGACTTATCAGCAAGATTCGGAATAACAAATATATTCATTATCTGTTTTATAAGGGTGGATTTTCCTGTTCTGACAGGTCCGGCAACACCTATATAAATATCGCCGCCTGTTCTTTGTGCAATGCTTTTGTATATGTTATTTTCCATATTTTTCTCCTTTTTCAGTCAGTCATAGGAATGAGAAGCGGCTGTTTTGCTTCGAGTATTCCGTTTTCAAGGCTGTTACTTTCCATAATTGCCTTGTGGTCAGTTCCGTATCGTTTTGCAATATCCCATATACTTTCTCCTGCCTCTGCAAAATAAATTCTGAAGGCAGTGTTATCTTTTCTTTCAAGTTTCTTTTCTTCGTCAATAATGAGTTCTGCAACGGCTTTCACAGCTTTTCTTTCAGAAATTCGGCAGCAGAGTTTTATTTCTGTTTCAGTTTCTATTCTGCTGTCTGATGTCATATTATAACTGCAATGTTTAACGACAGCCTCACATTCAGCAAAAGAGTTTTCAGTAAGTTCAGCATAATTTTCAGTTGTTTCAAACGGCAGGTCTTTTTCAGTTATCATAACTGAACCATCAATATTTCTTGAAAGAAGCTGAGAAGAAACAGTTCCCTCAAATAATATTTTTTTATTTTCACTGTCACATTTTGCGTGAATATTTTTTATATGACAACTGAAATTGTATATTTTTTTCACACTGCTGCATTCGATGTGTGATTTTACAGTTGAAATTTTATCAAATGTTTTTTCAGGCGATTCGGATAAGAAATGTGAAAAAGAAGTGTCTGTTTGATATTTTGTGGAATAAATATCTTCTATATATTCGGTTTTTCCATAAGTATAAGTCATACAGCATATTTTTATATCTGTGCTTAGTTCAAAGTGTTTAAGGAATCCTTTTGAGTCATTTACTGTTTTGCAGGTCGTGTCTGACGGAAAAATTTTTATCTTCAATGCAGAATTATTATCTTCATGATTTTTCAGGTCAATTACTCGGCTGAAAGAAACGGGTGTGCTTATTGAACATATATTATCTTCGTTTTCTCCTGCAAATGTGTATAAAACAGATGCATTAAGTACGCCTTTGATAAGAGTTTTTCCTGAAACATTTTTAATTTCAGTTATTTCAGGCGAGATTTCCGCCATTAAAACAGATGCACCTGAAATTGAAACATCATTAATAGGTATTTCTTCTGTTACTGTGAAATCTTTTGAAGCAAGAGAAATATCCTTGATATAGTTCAGGCTGCTTTTCTTTGCGTGAATACTGCCACCAAAACAGTCACATAATAATTCACAAGGTTTAAGTTTGGAAACTTTTAAAATTACTGTTGCCGAACCCTCGAACTCTATGCGTCTTTCACTTTTTGCACGACACGAAAAAGATTCAGCATCAGGTTTTATTATACATACAGGATTTTCACATTCTTCTTCAAGTTCTGCTGTGCCTGAAATATTCTGCATTTTTGAAAAAGACTGAATAAGTTCACTTTCACTGCTTTTGTATAAAACGGTCATCTTGACCAGAAGTTCATAAGACAGATTTTTTCCTTTTGTATTCCATGATAAAACGGTAACGTTTGCAGATGTTTTCATAATTCTTGAAACGTCAGGGTAATAATCAGGCAGAACAAAAGAAGCGGTAACAGGGTGAACATTTGTTTTTTCGCAAACATTTTTTCTTGAATTTACGGTTACAGTGTTTTTCTTGAAATTCATATAGGCCTCCATATGTTTTTATTTTCTTTGTCCACTGTTTGATAATATGCTGATATGTGTTTGTGTATGCTTACTTATTTTCAACAATATCCGACTTATGAATATAATTAAATGTGTGAGATTTATGAAAACAGACTGCATAATCTTGACAATTACTTAAAAAAGGTATATAATTATAGACGTATATTCAGGCTGTTTTGAAAAACGGCTATCGGTACTGTATGATTTATTTTATTGCAGCAGGGTGTTTTTATCTTGTCCGTGTTGAAGGTTGAAAACCGCTGCATACTGCCTTATTTTATTTCTGTATATTTATCATTTTTCTTTTTTAAACAGAAATATAACGCAGCTTATTTACATACATAAGATGATTTTTATTTTTACTTTTTTATTAACTATAAGAATCTGAAGACTTACAAACTATTTTTATAATCAAACAATCTTATTTAACTAATTATTTTAATTGAAAGAAAACGCAGAATATTTTTTATTTCAGGGGATGAACGAAAGAATTTATTTTTAATTTGAAAATATAATATTTTGTGCTTTTCTTTAACAGTAAAGAGAGGTATTGTATATTGAACCAGAGAGATGTCAGAACTGCTAAACATCTTAGCAGAAAAATACAGAAATCAAACAAAATTCTTCTTGAAGAAAACAGAAGATATTTTTCTTCAAAAGATGAAAAAAAGAAAAATTATGAGAGAAAAGAAACAGACAGAAACAATCGTGAAACAAATCACTTTTCACCGGTAAGTTCAAATAATTACAGAAGCAGAAATTATCCTACGACTCCTTCAGCTTTTTTAAGCAATGGAAAAAAGAACAATCCCGAAAGGGAAAAAAAGGAAGTTAGAAAAACACCTGTAAGAATCATACCGCTCGGCGGTTTGAATGAAATAGGAAAAAATATGACTGTGTTTGAATGCAGTAATGATATGTTTATTCTTGACTGCGGTCTTGCATTCCCTGACACGGATATGCCAGGTGTTGATATAGTTATTCCTGATTTTTCATATGTTGAACAGAATGCAGATAAAATAAGAGGTATTGTTTTAACTCATGGTCACGAAGACCATATCGGAGGACTTCCTTATTTGTTGAAAAAAATAAATGTTCCTGTTTATGGTTCAAAACTCACACTCGGACTTGTCGAAGGTAAACTTAAAGAACACGGGCTTTTCAACAAAGTAAGCCTTAATGTCGTTGAACCAAGAAAAACAATAAAAATGGGCTGTATGGCTGTTGAAATGATAAGAGTAAATCATTCTATTCCGGGTGCTTTCGGTATGGCAATTCATACTCCTGCGGGAATTATACTTCATACAGGCGACTTTAAAGTTGACTACACTCCTATTGATGACAGCGTAATTGACCTTGCACGTTTTGGCGAACTCGGAAACAGAGGCGTTCTTGCACTTATGACAGATTCAACAAACGCTGAACGTCCGGGATTTACTCCATCAGAAAAGGTTGTTGGTGCATCTTTTGAAAAACTTTTTGAAGAAGCAGCAGGAAAGAGAATAATAATTGCAACATTCTCATCTAATATACACAGAATACAGCAGATAATAAATTGTGCAGCTGAACACGGCAGAAAAGTTGCTGTTTTCGGCAGAAGTATGACAACTGTTATGACAGCTGCCATAGAACTCGGTTATCTTAAAGTTCCTGATAATATTCTTATTGATATTGATGTTATGAATCAGTATGAAGATGAAAGAATAGTTCTTATAACAACAGGAAGTCAGGGAGAACCGATGTCTGCCCTTACAAGAATGGCAATGAATGAACATAAGAAAGTTGTTATAACTCCTAATGACTTTATTATAATTTCTGCAAAGTCAATTCCTGGAAACGAAAAGTTTGTTACAAGAGTTGTAAACTCACTTATGAAACTCGGCGCACACGTTGTATATGAATCTATGTATGAAGTTCATGTTTCAGGTCATGCTTGTCAGGAGGAATTAAAACTTATTTATACTCTTGCAAAGCCTAAATTCTATATACCTGTACACGGTGAATATAAGCACCTTGTGAAAAATGCTGAACTTGCAAAAAAACTTGGCTGTCCTCCTGAAAATGTTCTTATAGGCGATATAGGAAATGTTATTGAAACAGATGGTGCAACAATGAAAGTTGTTTCACAGGTTCAGTCAGGAAAAGTGCTTGTTGATGGTTTTGGTGTTGGCGATGTAGGTTCTATCGTACTTCGTGACAGAAAACATCTTTCGCAAGACGGCATAATTATAGTTGTTGTTTCAATAGACAGAGCATCAGGAATTGTTATTTCAGGTCCTGAAATAATTTCAAGAGGCTTTGTTTACGTCAGAGAGTCGGAAGAACTTATGGACGAGTCAAGAAAGATTCTTGGCGATGCACTCAGTAAGTGTTCTTCACAGGATTTGCGTGAATGGAATGCACTTAAAACAAGACTCAGAGATACACTTTCAGACTATATATATGAAAAGACAAAACGCAGTCCTATGATACTTCCTATTATAATGGAAATATAGTAATTATGAAAATATATGCAGTGGGAAAGGAGAAATCATAATGAAGGGCAGTAAGTTGTTGCGATATATTCTTTCGGTAGCAGCTGTTTGTTTAAGCATACTTCCGTCGCTTGTTGCAATATCAGGCGAGAGAAGACCCGGTGCAGCTGAGCTTACCGCACCTGCTGTTTTTATTATTATGCTTGCAGTATACGTTTTTTCAAGAAATGAACATATAAATTCAGGAAAAAACATATCAGCAGGTATGACAGATATTAAAATGTCAGCATACGACGATATGCCTATGCCTTCTGCAATTGTTGATAAAGATGGTAAGCTGATAAAATATAATGCAGAATTTCTTACTGCTTTTGCATTAAAGCACAGAAGAAGCAAGCAAAATATCAAAGAAATAATGCAGATAGACCTTGAACAGATTGCCGAACAGAACATAGCAACTGTTTATAATTTAAGAAGAATTTATCGTGTTTTCGGTGTGAAATACAGTATGTCGAATGAACAGATGATGGTTCTTTATTTTCACGATGACACCGACTATGTTTCTATTCAGCAGAGAATGATAAATTCTAAGCCGTGCATTATGCTTATTTCTATTGATAATTATGCAGATGCACTTCAATCAGCAAAAGAAAGCGAAAAAACAAGAATTTCCGCACATATAGAACAGCTTCTTGATGAATATATTGGAAATGATAAAGATACTGTTATTTTCAAAACATCAAAAGATTCTTTTACAGTTCTTATGAAAGAACATAATTTAAGAGATATTGTTGCAGGAAAATTCAGAATACTTGATGAGGCAAGACTTATAAAAACATCAACACAAAACAGCATTACACTTTCTATAGGTGTTGCATTTGACGGAGAAACGTTCACAGACAGTCTTGAACTTGCAAAGCAGTCACTTGATATGGCACTTGGAAGAGGCGGTGATCAGGCTGCTGTAAAGTCTGACGGTGGTTACAGATTCTTCGGCGGTGTTTCAAAGGGAATTGAAAAGAAGTCAAGAACCAAAACAAGAGCCGTTGCAAGTGCAATGAAAGACCTTATCAGGAGAAGTGATAAAGTTTATATAATGGGGCATTCATACAGTGACCCTGATAGTGTTGGATCTGCCTGTGGTATGGCAGGAGCGGTAAGACTTCTTGGAAAAGAAAGCTATGTTGTTCTGAGAAAGAAAACAACTTTGGCACTTCCGCTTGTTGAATCTATGTTGAAATGTGAGATGCCTGTAAGGTTCATTGAACCTGAAGATGCACTTGATGGCATTACAGATGAAACACTTTTAATAATTGTTGATACTCATAATAAAAAGATACTTGAAAGTGAAGAGCTTTACAGAAAAGCAAAGCAGGTTGTTGTTATCGACCATCACAGAAAAATAGTTGATTATATCGATAATGCAGTTATTTTCTATCACGAACCGTTTGCATCATCTGCGTCAGAGCTTGTAACAGAACTTGTTCAGTATTTTGAACTAAATCCTGTTTTGTCATCTGATTATTCAAATGCACTTCTTTCAGGAATTATGACGGATACGAAGAATTTTGTTATGCAGACAGGTGTCAGAACATTTGAAGCCGCTGCATATTTAAGAAAAATCGGTGCAGATACTGTTAAAGTAATAAATATGACGGCTGACTCGCTTGCACATTATCAGCTGCGAAGCAAAGTTGTGTCTGAAGCGGAATTCTATAAAGGCTGTGCTGTTTCATCGGCAGGAAAATCAGATATATCTGAACTTAGAATAATAGCATCTCAGGCAGCCGATCAGCTTCTTACAATAAAAAATGTCAGAGCATCTTTTGTTATATATGAAATGAATGATGTTGTTAATATATCAGCACGTTCTTTTGGTGAAATAAATGTTCAGGTTCTTATGGAACAGCTTGGCGGCGGCGGTCATCAGACAATGGCAGCTGCACAGCTTAAAAACGTAACCTCAGAAGAGGCAAAGGAATTGCTGATAAGTTTGATTGAAAAAATGAGTGATAAAGGAGAAAATTAAAAATGAAAGTTATATTTTTACAGGACGTTAAAGGTACAGCAAAAAAAGATGAAGTTAAAAATGTCTCAGACGGATATGCAAGAAATATGCTTTTTCCTAAAAAACTTGCAATAGAAGCAACACCTGAAAACATAAATCATCTTAAAGGAAAAAAATCATCTGAAGAACACAAGGAAGCTGTTGAAAGAGCAAATGCTGAAAAGGCAGCAGCTGAACTTGAAGGAAAAAAAGTTATGATTTATTCAAAGTCTGGCAATGGTGGAAAACTTTTTGGTTCAGTTACAACTCAGACGATTTCAGATGAAATAAAAAAACAGTTTGGAATAAGCATTGATAAAAAGAAGATAACATTAAAAACTTCTATAAAGAATTTTGGACTTTATGAAGCAGAAGCAAAGCCTTATAAAAATGTTTCAGCAAAATTTTCTGTTGAAGTCGGTGATATTGCACAAAAGCAGTGAGGTTTTAAATGCCGAATAATGATTTTGAAAATGACATAGATGTCCCTTACAGTGCAGAAGCTGAACAGGCGATTCTTGGTGCAATTATAGTCGAACCTCAGCGTATATTTCCTATTGTTATAGAGCATATTAAAGAAGAATACTTCTACATAGAGCAGCATAGAAAACTTTATTCTTTGCTGCTTAGAAAATTTTCAGGAAATGAAAGTATAGATGCGATTACTGTTTTAAACAGTGCAATTTCTGAAAATATTTTCAAAAACAGCGATGAAGCACACAGTTATATCAAAAGAATAGTTGAAGTTATTCCGACAATTGCAAATACAGAAAGTTATTGCAAAATAGTCGAAAATAAATATACGGCAAGAAGTCTTGCAACGGCTGCAAGAAATATATTATCTCAGATTCAGAGCGGCGAAGAAGACGGACAACTTCTTGTTGATTCTGCGGAACAGATGATATTTGATATACGAAAAGGCAGAAATGTAAGCAGCTTAACAAAACTTTCAGATGCGGTTTATGGTGCATATGACCATATAGGAAAACTTGCAGGGCCTGAAAGAGAAAAATATCTTGGTGCAAAAACGGGATTCAATTTACTTGACGTTATAACATCAGGACTTAACAAAAGCGACCTTATAATACTTGCTGCAAGACCTGGTATGGGTAAAACATCTTTTGCACTTAATATTGCCGAAAATGTTGCGGCAAGCAACCCTGATATGGGAATTGCGATATTTTCACTTGAAATGTCGGCGGAACAGCTTGCAACAAGAATGCTTTCATCTCTTGCTATGGTTGATTCAAAGAATTTAAGAAATGGAAATATAAGCGTTGATGAGTGGACTTCACTTGCAACAGCAGCCGGAAAACTTTGCGGCTATAATATGTTTATAGATGATACTTCAGGTTTGACAGTTCAGCAGATGAAAGCAAAACTCAGACGTGAAAAAAATATCGGGCTTGTTATAGTGGATTATCTTCAGCTTATGGAAACAACTCTTAAAACAGACAACAGAGTTCAGATAATTGCTGAAATAACAAGACAGATGAAAATTATGGCGAAAGAACTTGATGTTCCTATAATTCTTCTTTCACAGCTTTCTCGTGCGGTTGAGAGCAGAACGGATAAAAGACCGATGCTTTCGGACCTTCGTGAATCTGGTGCTATAGAACAGGACGCTGATATAGTACTATTTCTTTACAGAGAAGGCTACTATAAAAAAGATGATGCGGAACTTCAAAACACGTGTGAATGTATTGTTGCAAAAAACAGACACGGTGAGAACGGCACAGCACAACTTGGCTGGAACGGAAAGTATACAAGATTTACTAATCTGGAAATGAAAGCAAATGAAAACTGATAGAGAAAAAATAGTTTTGTCTTTTATGAAACAGTATGATATGGTTCAGAAAGGCGAAAAAATAACAGCAGCATTATCAGGAGGAGCAGACAGCGTATGTCTGCTTCTTATGTTAAATAATTTAAAAGAAAAACTTGGAATAAAGCTTGAAGCGGTTCATATAAATCATCATCTTCGTGGAGAAGAAAGTATGAGAGATGAAAATTTTTGCAGGGAACTTTGTAAAAAATACGGCATTAAGCTTGATGTTTATGATGTTGATGTTGAAAAGAGAGAGAAAGAATTTTCTGAAAGCTGTGAAGAGGCTGCAAGAAATTTAAGATATGAAATTTTTGCAAAATATGAAAAAGTTGCAACAGCACATACAGCATCAGATAATCTTGAAACATCAATATATAATTATATGAGAGGCAGCGGACTTTCAGGAATTGCAGGCATTCCGCCTGTTCGTGATAAAAAGATAATAAGACCGCTTTTGATGCTTTCAAGAAATGATATTGAAGAATATCTTTTTGAAAAAAGCGAAAACTATGTTACGGACAGCACCAATTTGACAGATGATTATTCAAGAAACAGGATAAGACATAACCTTGTTCCTTTGATGAAAGAATGGAATAAATCGATTGAAAAGACCTCATCTTATAACCTTGAAGTTTTAAGAACTGACCTTGATTTTATAACTTCTGAATCTGAAAAGATATTTGTTGAATGTTTTAAGGATAATAAAATTAAAGGTTTAAAAAAATATCATTCAGCAATAAGACAGAGATGCATATTGAAGTACCTTAAAATAAATGGTTTTTCGTATGATTTTGAAAGAATAAGGCAGATTGAAGAGAATCTTCTTGGAAATGGAAAAACAGAAGTTACAACTGATACATATATAATGTGTAAAGATGATATTATATATATTGAAAAGAAAGATAATTCCTTGAATGAGGAGAAAAAAATAAAACTCAAAGAAGGTAATAATTCCATTTTTAAAGGGTATAATATGGAAGTTAGTTTGGTAAAAGATGAAAATACTGTGAAAATGTTAATGTTTAACAAAAATTTAACAAAGAATATTCTCGATTGTGATAAAATAAAAGGTGAACCGATTCTGAGAAACAGAAGGTGCGGAGATAAAATAGTTCCGTATAATCGTGATTTCCATATTTCTGTAAAAAAATGGCTTCAATCAAATGTTCCTAAAGATGAAAGAAAATTTATACATTTCATAGAAGATGATGAGGGGCTTATTTTTGTTGAGGGTATCGGTGCAGAGAAAAGAGTAAAATGCGACAGTGGCACAAAAAATATTCTTCTCGTGTCAGTGAAAAAAACTGAAAAGAAAAAATTACAGAAACAGGAGTGATAATATGCAGCGAAGAAACAAAAACAGAGGGATAGTAACATATCTTGTAATAGCGGCAGTACTTGTTTTGTGTATGATGTTTGTTATACCTAATTTAACTTCTTCATCAAGCAAATATAAATACTCAGATATAATGAAGTATTTTGACAATTATAAGGTTACTGAATACACGCTTGATCTTGGAACAGGAAAACTTAATATGACACTTGATGACGGACAGTCACTTACTTATAATGTTCCGAATGTCAGTCTTTTCCTTGATGATACAAAGGATTACAGAACAGAATACAATGCAAAAACAGGCAAGGAATTAAGCCTTGATTATTTCAAGATAAAAGATAATACCTGGATATTATCGCTTCTTCCGACACTTCTTTTACTTGCACTTGGTGTTGTGCTTCTTGTTGTTATGATGAAACAGGCAAATGGCGGAAAGTATACATCTTTTGGAAAAGCAAATATAAAGGAAGGTCAGCAGGGAAGAACAGCTACATTTGCAGATGTTGCAGGTGCTGAAGAAGAAAAACAGGAACTTCAGGAAATAGTTGAATATTTGAAATTCCCTGATAAGTTTACAAGTATAGGTGCAAAGATACCTAAAGGTGTGCTTCTTATGGGCCCTCCTGGTACAGGTAAAACTTTGCTTGCGAGAGCCGTTGCAGGTGAGGCAGGATGCCCGTTCTATCCTATATCAGGTTCAGATTTTGTTGAAATGTTCGTTGGTGTTGGTGCTTCAAGAGTTAGAGATTTGTTTAATCAGGCAAAGAAAAATGCACCAGCAATAATATTCATCGATGAAATTGATGCTGTCGGCAGACAGAGAGGTGCCGGTCTTGGCGGCGGAAACGATGAAAGAGAACAGACACTTAATCAGCTTCTTGTTGAAATGGACGGTTTCAGCGGAAAAGAAAGCGTTATAGTTATAGCAGCAACAAACAGACGTGATATACTTGACCCTGCACTTCTTCGTCCGGGAAGATTCGACAGACAGGTTGTTGTCGGATACCCTGATGTTAAGGGCAGAGAGGCAATTCTTAAAGTTCACACAAGAAACAAGCCTCTTGCACCTGATGTTGATTTAAGAGTTATTGCACAGTCAACAGCAGGTTTCACGGGTGCGGATCTTGAAAATCTTGTTAATGAGGCAGCACTTCTTGCAGCAAGAAAAGACAAGAAAGCACTTACAATGGAAGAGATACAGGAAGCAACAATTAAGGTTGTTGCAGGTCCTGAAAAGAAATCAAGAGAAATTACAATTAAAGAAAAGCGTCTTACAGCTTATCACGAAGCCGGACACGCAGTTTGTCACTTCTACACACCTCATACAGATGACGTACACGAAGTATCTATTATACCTCGTGGTATGGCGGGCGGTTATACAATGTCACTCCCTGAAACAGATAAGTCATTTGTTACAAAGAAGGAAATGGAAGAAAACATCATAGCACTTCTCGGCGGACGTGTTGCAGAACAGATTTTTCTTGATGATATTTCAACAGGTGCTTCAAATGACCTTGAAAGAGCAACAAAAACTGCAAGAAGTATGGTAACAAAATATGGATTCAGTGAAAAAATCGGACCGGTTGTTTATGGCGGAAATGATCAGGATGAAGTATTCCTTGGCAGAGATTTCAATTCACCGCCAAGTTATTCAGATGAAGTTGCAAGCAAGATTGATTCTGAAGTAAGAAACATTGTTGAAAATGCATACGCGAAGACAGCTGAAATTCTTCACGCACATGAAGACCAGATGCATCTCCTTGCTAAATATCTTCTCAGAAATGAAAAGATTGAAAGAGATGATTTCAAGCATCTTATGGAAGGCACTATGGATAAAGAAACAATTGCAGAATGTATGAAAGAAGATACAGATTTCTATGCATTTCCTGTAAGCACTGACGCAGAAACAGAAGAACAATAAAAATATATAAATGAAGCCGCAGATTTTAAAATCTTGCGGCTTTTATTTTTTTGGCAGTATAGTAAAAAGGTGCCGTGGGTAGCACCTTTTTGCTTTGTTATATTTTGAAAATGTTTTATTATTTTTCAATTGTATATCCGTCGCCCACAAGAACTTTTGCCTTTGTTGCAACAAACACATCACCATTCGGCTTTTTATAAACAACAAGTTCTTCGGCTGTATCGGAATCCTTTGCAATTGCAATAACTTCACAGCGTTCATTATCTCTTATGATAACTGTTCCTGTTGTAACATCAACAGGTGTAATTTCTTCTTCAACCTTGATGTCTGCTTCATCAATACCACTGAGAATATCATCAGCAACAAGAATCATTGAAGAGAATGGAGGCATTTTTATATATGCATTGCCATTATTGACAGAAACAGGAATATTGTTGATTATATCAACAAGCATCGGCTGATCTGTTCCAAAATTAAGATCAGACTCTCTGTCTTCAAGATTAAGTGCAACATATATTTTCTGACCATTTAATTCTTTCTGGAAAAGAATCTGCTGGTTTCTGATTATTATTGTTTTATATTCACCTGTTCTCATTGCAGGATATGCACGATAAATTCTGCCGAGTTTAACAATGTGCTTATAAAGACCTGTATTTTCTCTTTGCATATCTGAAAGTTCAATGCAAGGTCTTAAACCGTCATCAGAATTATTTTCGTGCTTTCCGTGTATACCATATTCACTTCCGTAATAAATTGAAGGAATACCAGGCATAGCATAGAGAAGAGTATAGCAAGTTCCAAGATACATAGGGTTTTCAAGAGTGCTTGCAAGACGATTTACATCGTGGTTATCAACAAAGTTATAAAGGTTTATTCCTTTATAAATAGCACCATTTGAGCCAAACTGACGGTTTATAGAGTAGTCTATTTCAAAATAATTTTTAGTATTATGTGAAGAATAAATACCCTTGTAACATTCATAGTTTGTTACACTGTCGAACATTTCAGAGTTTGCCCATCTGTTGTAGTCGCCATGAATTATTTCGCCCATAAGCCAGAAATCATTTTTCTTGCCTTTAGTAAAGTAGTGTATTCTCTTGATAAAGTCAAAATCAAGGCAGTCGGCAGCATCGAAACGGATACCGTCAATGTCAAATTCATTTATCCAATAATCAACTGCATCAATAAGATAATCGCAAACGGCAGGGTTTCTAAGGTTAAGTTTAACAAGATTATAGAAACCGTTCCAGCCTTCATACCAGAATGGATCGCCGCATGGACTGCTTCCGCCAAAATTAAGGTTTGCAAACCAGTCACAATACTGTGAACCCTGTCCTTTTTCCTGAATATCTTTAAAAGCCCAGAAATCTCTTCCAACGTGGTTGAAAACACCATCAAGAATAACTTTCATACCTGCTTCGTGAAGTGCTTTGCAGACTTCTTTAAGGTCATCATTTGTTCCAAGACGATTATCAACAAGTTTGTAATCAATTGTATCATAGCCATGTTCAACTGATTCAAAAACAGGTCCGAGATAAACGGCAGAAATATTCATTTCTTTTAAATGAGGAATCCAGTCGATTACCTTTTTAATTCTGTTAACAGGTTCTGTATGCGGGTTCCATTTAGGTGCACCACAGAAACCAAGCGGATAGATATGGTACATTATTGCGTCATCATACCAATACATTTTAAATTACCTCCTAAGTAATAAATTTTCTTAATTGCTTTTTTCTAAAAAGTAGGTAGCTTCACAGTCGGCGACGTGAAGAGCATATGCGAGAGGGTACATTTCAAAGGCACGGCTTATAAGATTAACATCTTCAGGGCCACTGAATCCCATATGAAATCTTATTGCAAAAGCTTCTTCCATTTCAAGACGCATAAAAAACTGAATCATAAAAACGGATTTTTCTCCGTGACCATACGGCATTTTGTCATCAATCGAATAGAATGGAACTTCCACCCATTTTCCGTTTTCTTTTTTGTTTCGTGTTGAAACAGTATAGAAATTTGTTTTGCATATGTCGTGAAGAAGTGCCGCAACGGCGATTGTTTCTTCACTATAATTCATATTGTAAACAGTCTTAGCCCTTTCTCTTGAAAGATAGTCTTTAAGGCAGTGATAAACATTAACACTATGTTCAACAAGACCGCCTTCAAAAGAACCATGATAGCGAGTACTTGCAGGGGCTGTAAAAAAGTCGCTTTTTTCAAGCCATTTAAGTAAATTATCAGCACCGTGTCGTTTAATGTTTTCATTATAGATTTCTATAAATTCGTCTTTTTTAGACAATATTGAAACACCTCTCTTTTACCGAATTTATATTACTTAATAATTATATCATATATAATTGTAAAAATCAAGGTTTTTTATAATTATTGACTAATTGCAAGAAATATCATCTTGTAATTTAGTTAATTTATATAGAATTTCAAGTCATTTAATTTTAAAGTAAAAAATGTGTCAGATAAATATGTTATTTTATTTCTTAAATTAATTTTAAAAATAAAAGTAAATCTGCAAAATTAAAATGACTGCCATTTGTTGGTATTTAACGAACTTTATAAAAATGGAAAAAAACGGCTGAATATTCAGTTTTCTTTAAGGGTTTTTGAGTATAATAAACACGATTTCAAATTACATACGCTTTAAACCAATACAAAGTCTTTACTTTTAAAATTACTGACACGTTTAGGAAAGGATGATTTTACGTGAAACAGACAATTTTTTTAAGAAAATGCTGTGCAGGAGTTCTTGCTGTGAGTTGTGTACTTGCGGCAGCAGCTTGTGCGGCATCAAAGGAAGATTTTAAAACATATGCATCATCTGAATCAGGAGATATTAATCTTGATTCATCATTAAGTATTGCAGATGCTGTTCTTCTTCAGAAATATATACTGAATGAAACAACTTTATCAAGTGCAGCATATGCAAATGCAGATATGAATTCAGATGGAAAAGTAAACATTGTTGACCTTGCACTTCTGAAAGAAAAAATTTCAGGAAGTGAAACTCCAACAGAAACAACGGAAGCAACAGAAACTGAAACATCATCTGAATCTGATTCAGAAAATGATGCAGCAGAACTTGTATATTCAGATTCAGCAGTTGTTATGAAAAATGCAAATGGTGATGAAATAAAGACAGCTTCCAATGTTGTTGTGGATGGTACTAAAGCAACAATAACAAAACCAAGTGATGAAATTAAAGTTTCGGGTAAATGTTCATCAGGACAGCTTGTTATTGATGTTGATAAAACAACTTATGCAGACAGAAAAGTTACACTTGTTTTAAACGGTCTTGAACTTTCAAATGAAAATGATTCACCTATATATGTTGCCGCAATTGGAGATGAGGCAGTACTCAGCATTAAAAAGGGAACTGAAAACGTTATTTCAGATGGCACAGACTATACAAATGCAGATGAATCACAGGGTGCAATATATGCTTGTGATGACCTTAAAATAAAAGGCAAGGGAACACTTACAGTAAATGGTAATGCAAATGATGGTATTGTCTGCAAGAATGATATTAAAATATGGAATGGTAATATTATTGTAAATGCAGCCGATGACGGAATAAGAGGCAAGGATTCTGTTAAGATAGGTGATCCTGATGACACAGATTTCAGCAATTTGAACGTTACTGTTAAAACAACAGGCGGTGACGGTATCAAGTCTACAAATGAAAAAGAAGAGGGCGAAGGTACTGTTACAATAAACGGCGGTACAATAAATATAAATGCGTTCAGTGACGGCATACAGGCTGTTTCAGACCTTACAGTAAACGGTGGTGACATAACAGTCTACACATATCAGGGTTCTGAATACACAGCAAGCGGAAGCAGCTCAGGAAACACGGGAGGCTTTGGCGGTTTCGGCGGCTTTGGTGGCGGCGGAATGCAAGACGGCAATTCAAATAAGATGCCTGATGACCTTAGTGCAAAAGGCTTGAAGTCTGATGGAACAATAAACCTTAATGCAGGTACATTTAATATAGATTCATCTGATGACTCAATTCACGCAACAGGTGATATAAAGATTTATGGCGGTAAATATAAACTTGGTTCAGCAGATGATGCAATACATTCAGATGCGACACTTGACGTTGCCAAAGATACAAGCGTTGATTATTCAGAAGTAGAAATTTATGTATATAAATGTTACGAAGGTCTTGAAGCTGTTACAATCAATCAGAACAGCGGTATAGTTAATGTTATATCAGGTGATGACGGATACAACGCAGCAGGCGGAACAGACAGCTCAGGTAACAATTCAGGCAATCCATGGCAGCAGGGCGGCGGAATGGAATCATCAACCGGAACAATGAACTTAAACGGTGGTATTGTTATAGTTCAGGCAGCAAACGGCGACCATGATGCGTTTGACTCAAATGGTGAACTTAATATAACAGGCGGTTATTATTGTGCAAATGGTCAGGATCCACTTGACTGCGGTGATGGATATTCAATCAACCATACAGGCGGAAATGTTATAACAATGACATCAGGAAACACAAACCTTTCAACAACATATGCATTTGTTAAGGACGGAAAGGTTGTTGCATCATTTGTTTCCGGTCAGGTAGGTTCATTCGCATATCAGGATGACTCATCTGTAACAGCTTATTCAGGCTGTACAATAACAGGTGGAACAAATCTTTCAACACTTGATGAAACACAGCTTATATACACAGACGGAACTGTTTCAGGCGGCACAGAAGTTACAAAAACAAATGGAAGCAGTTCAGGCGGCCCTGGCGGCAGTGGAAATCGTCCGGGTGGCGGATTTTAATAAAAGCTATTCATAATCAAAAAAGACACCTTACGGTGTCTTTTTTGATTAATATTCTTTATAAATAGTAAATCTGTATTTACCATCTTTAAATTTTTTCCATTCAGAGCAAAAAACAGGCTTTTTTTGAAATTTAACAGGAAAATAAGCATCAGAATTTTTATTTTCAGAAATAATTTCTGTTATATAAAATTTTTCGCAGTCATCAAGGAAAAGTTTATATATTTCACTTCCGCCTATAATAAAAATATCTTCAGATTTAAAATTATTTTTTTTGCATAATTCAAAAAAATCTTTTTTTGAATTTATAATAATGCAGTTTTCAGCGGAAAAATTTTTATTCCTTGTAAAAATGATATTGATTCTGTTTGGGAGAGGTTTTCTGTTTGGCAAACTTTCAAAAGTTTTTCTCCCCATAACAATTATTTTTCCTGTTGTAAGATTTTTGAAATATTCCTTATCTTCTTTTATGTTGTATAAAAGATTGTTTTTATATCCTATAGCGTTATTTGAGTCCAGTGCTGCTATTATGTTCATATTCTTCCTTAATATCCTTTATATATTCTTTCTTTAAGGGGTGAATTGCATAAGGTGCAATTTCACACAAAGGAACAAGAACAAAATCACGCTTTGTCATTTCAGGATGAGGAACAACAAGAGTATCTGTATTTATTACCATATCATCGAACAAAAGTATGTCGAGGTCAAGAGTACGAGGTCCCCAGTGTATTTTCCTTTCACGTCCTTCTGAATTTTCTATTTCCTGAAGAATTGAAAGAAGTTCTTCGGGTTCAAGAATTGTCTTGACTTTAGCAACGGCATTTAAAAAATCAGGCTGTTCAACATATCCGACAGGTGCAGTATTATAGAAGGAAGAAATTTTTTCAAGTTTTACAAATTCTCCAAGTTCTTCTATTTTTGCAAGTGCATTTTTTAGATGCTGTTCTCTGTTGCCAATATTTGAACCAAGTGCAATATATGCGGTATGCCTTGAACGTGTTATGTTAACTGCCATATAATCAAAATGTGCATCAACAGGTGCAGATGGTTTTTTAACAGCAAGTTCAATTTTATCTATATTTGTGAATTTTGCAAGAAGAATGCCCGCTAAACTCTGTGCAGCGGTTTCAATAAGGTTTGCACTTTTGCTTTTGAAAACTTTTTTAATTACTTCTGTCA
Source organism: Oscillospiraceae bacterium (assembly GCA_022769365.1). GTDB lineage: Bacteria > Bacillota > Clostridia > Oscillospirales > Ruminococcaceae > Ruminococcus_C. Next base: position 19,675 of record JALEJO010000035.1, read on the forward strand.
CTTCGGCATAATTAACGCTGTTTTCAACATTATCGGTTGTTGCAGCACCTAAAACATCAACATAAAGTTTTGCATCAATATAAAATTTTTGTCCGAGTTTTTTTTCTTCTGTAAGTACGCCGTGATTTGCATATATTTCAAGATTTTTTATTTCAATATAATCATTTCTAATCATTTTATCAAGCCTTTCCAAGAATTCTTTCTGTCATTTTGATTATTCTTTTGTTTTCAAGTACGTCATGAACTCTTACGAACATAGCATTTTTTATAACTGCAAGTACAGTTGTTGCAAGAGTTCCTTCTACTCTCTGGTCAGCAGGGAGGTCAAGAGTAAGCCCTATCATAGATTTTCTTGAAGTTCCAAGAAGAACAGGATAGCCGAGAGTGTTAAGCATTTCAAGCTTGTTTGTTATTTCAAGATTCTGTTCATAGCTTTTAGCAAATCCAACACCAGGATCAAGCATAATATTTTCTTTTTTAACACCCGCTTTAAGTGCAATATCAACGCTTTCCTTTAAATCAGCAAGAACATCTTCCATAAAGTTATTGTAAACAGCCTCTTTTCTGTTGTGCATAAGACAGCAGGTTTTGTTGTATTTTGCTGTTATATCAGCCATTTTTTCATCATATTTGAAACCCCATATATCATTCATAAGGTCAGCACCTGATTTTATTGCGGCTTCGCCAACGGCTGATTTATAAGTATCAATTGATACAGGAATATCAAAATTCTTTTTTATTGCTTCGATAACAGGTGCGACTCTGCTTATTTCTTCTTCATCAGAAATTTTTGTATAGTTAGGTCTTGCTGATTCACCGCCTACATCTATGATGTCAGCACCGTCTTTTATCATCTGTTCAGTATGTTTAAGTGCTGCATCAATATTGTTGAACTTACCGCCGTCTGAAAAAGAGTCAGGTGTAACGTTTAATATACCCATAATATAAGTTCTGTTTTCTTCAAATTTTCTGTTTCCGATTACCATTTTAATACTCCTGTCATTTAAATATATTTTGTTGTGTGGGATTTATCTTCAATACTCCAGTAACATTTGTCATATGCCAGGCATTCAGGGCAATTTCTTGAAAATTTGTCTGCCAGATAAAAAATATCGCTGAAAGTATCGGGATTGCTGCATTTTTTTCGGTGTGAACCTATGGTTTCGCATATTTTTTGTATTTCTGATTGATTAAATCCGCATTCAGAAAGAATTTCTTTTGAAATTGCAATGCTATGTTCTTCATGCGAGATACCATCATTATATTCATAGACTCTGCCGAGGTCGTGCATAAATGCAGCAGCGTATATAATATCTTTTTTTTCATTTATATTATATTCGCAAGATAAAGTATAACATATTTCAGCCGTTTTTACAAGATGATCAAAGCCGTGTTTACAAAATATTCTGTCTTTTTCGTATTCATCAATTAAATTTATCAGAGAAATAAATTTTTCATTCGATAGAATTTTTGAAACTCTTTTAAGTTCACCATTGAATATTTCATCACAACAAGATTTTATAAATCTTAAATATGAAAGTGAACCGAATGAAATTATAACATCAGGCTTGTCTGCCATAGCTGAAAGAACTGCTGATAAGTATTCTTTGCAGTATGTTATGTTATTATATTTTTCTGAAAGCTGCAAAGCCAGTTCTTTTGAAGGAACAGCACGGTTTCCATATGCATCAACTGTATATATTTTATAAGCATAAGGAAAAATTATATCTGCACATTTTAAATATTCTTTATCTTTAAAAGTTCCGAAAATAAGGCATATTTTTTTATTTTGAAAATATTTTTCAATATTTTCGGAAAGTTTTTTTGCAGCACCTTCATTGTGAGCACCATCTGCTATAATAAGCGGTGATTTATTTAAAATTGTAAATCTTCCGAATAAAATATCATTTTTCAAAAATGCATTTTTTATACCAGCATTGATATTATATTTTTCTTTTAAAATATCGAAAACTTCAAGTGCAAGTGCAGCATTTTCAGGTTGATAAGTTCCGATTAAATCAGTGAAAAGATTTTCATATGATTTATAGGAAAAAGTTTGTCCGCCAATATTTTGACTTAATATTTTTATTTTGTTTTTATCAACAATATGAAGTTTGGAATTTTTTCCTTTTGCTGTTTGTTTTATAATGTCAAGCGAGTCATATGTTCCAACACCAGCACATACAGGGCAGTTTTGTTTTATAATTCCGCATTTTTGTTTTGCAATTTCCGGAATTGTTTTACCAAGAAAAGCTGTGTGGTCAATGCTTATTGTTGTTATAACACTGACATCAGGTGAACTTATAATGTTTGTTGCATCTGAAAGTCCGCCCATACCGCATTCTATAACGGCAAAATCGACTTGTTTTTCCTTAAAATAAAGAAAAGCAGCTGCTGTTTCTGCTTCAAATTCAGTTATTGATATATTATTTTTTTCTGCTTCGTTTATTACTCTGTTTGTATAGGAAAGATAATCGTTTTCTGTGATATATTTTCCGTTTATATTTATTACTTCATATTTTTCAGAAACAGCAGGGGAAGAATATCTTCCGACTTTAAAACCGCATAAGATGAGAATATTCTGAATAAAATAACCTGTTGAACCTTTTCCATTTGTGCCTGCAATATGAATTGTTTTAATTTTATTCTGAGGGTTTGAAAAAACTCTGCATATATCAGTTTCGGGTCTAAGTCCGGGTATGCAGCCTTTTTCTTTGAGTGCTGTTATTTTTAAATCAGGTGTATTATTACACATATTCTCATCTCCGTATTTTTTTAGTGTCCTTTAATTATCAGATGCTTCTGTTTCTGAAATATTTTCAGTTGTTATTTCATCAGATGTATTTTCTATACTATCGTCAGATATATTTTCTGTATCATTATTATTCTGAGTTGCATCAGCTGTATTTTTTGAAAAATCTGAAAATTCAATTGTAAGGCTGAAATTTTCCATAGTAAATGTAAGTGGTGTGCCTTGTTTGTCTGTTATAAGTTCAAATTCGCCATTGTCAATATTGCCTTTTATTGAACAAAGGTCGTTTTCGACAGTGCATTTTATATCCGAAGTATTATTGTTCTCATCATCAGAAGTTTCACAATTCAAAGCTTCAAGATTATCAGAAACAAGTATCAGATTCTGCAAAGCAGACTGAACAGGCAATGCATCTTTTGGTATTGAAAATGCAAGACCTTTATAAGATGCTGAAACCATTCCGTCCTCAAAAACAAGTTCAACACCTGATAAAGTAGAAGGCTGTGAAAATTCAGCGTTCCAGATTTTGTCAGATTTTGTTATGTTTGCATTGAATTCATTTTCTCCTGAAATAATATGTATCTGAGAAGAAAAGCTGCCTGCAAGGCAATCGGGAACAGAAGAAACTTCTGTTGCAGGTGTACTTATGCACCCTGTAAGTATTGCAGATGCAGGCATAGCAAGCATAAAGTATTTAAAAAAATTGAATTTCATAAGGAAGCCTCCGTATTATAATATTTTATTTTTCCTTTGACTTCCTTTTATTTTTAATTAACTGTATTTTTTTGAAACTTCACAAAGCATATCAATTGTATCTGTCGGGAGCATTGACCTTTCAGAGAATTTTTCTGCTGCAAAGTCGCCTGCTGTTCCGTGTATCCATACTGATACAGCAACATTGAATGCGTCAGAATTTTTTATTTTTGCTGTGTCGGCAGCAATTATTCCTGCAAGAACATCACCGCTTCCTCCGCAGCTCATACCAGGATTTCCCGAAGTATTAACAAATATTTCGGCTCTTCCGTGCTGTGAGAAAGAATCGTCATCTGCGAGTGCAAAACCTTCATCACCGCTTACGCTGAATGTTCCCAAAGCACATGAGAAAGAGGCTGCTGTTACAGTTCCTGCACCTTTTAAAACAAGAATGCAGTTTTTGTGCTGCTGAATAAATTCAGCGGCAGTATCAAGTCGGCTGCTCTGTATTTCAGCGATAGGTTTGCCTGTAATATAAGACATTTCACCAGGGTGAGGAGTGAGTATAACAGGGTGTTTTGCTTTTTCAATAATATCTATGCAGTCAGCTATGCATTTTAGACCATCAGCATCAACAATAACAGGACATTCAGCATTTTCTATAACCCATTTTGTAAGTGCTTTTGTATCTTCTGTTATGCCTATTCCGCAGCCTATAAGAACAGCATCAGAAGTTTTCAGCTTATCAGTCATTTTAGACTTGTTTCTTTCACTGAATTTTATAAAACCATCTTCATCAGTTTCAAGAGGAATATAAGTTGCTTCGTTGCAGGAGGCTGCAAGGGCAGGCACATCAGCTTTTGCGGTTGCAACTGAAATAAGTCCCACGCCGTTTCTGAGAGCGGCTTTAGTACTCATAGCACAAGCTCCGGGCATAGTTTCAGAACCTGTTATGCAGAAAAGTTTTCCAAAATCGCCTTTATTTGCATCTGATCTTCTTTTTGAAAAAAGTTTCTTTTCAGGTTTCATACAGTAAACAGATGTTTTTGAAATTTCATTTAAATAAGAAATGTCATCTTTAAAGCCGATGTCAATAACTCTTATATCGCCACAGCAGTCAAGAAGTGGGAACTGATAAAGTCCTGTTTTTGCAAAACCAAATGTGAGAGTATAGTCAGCACAGAAAATATCTCTGTCGATTGTTCCGTTTGTTCCGTTTCCACCGCTCGGAATATCATAAGAAATATATATTTTTTCAGAATTTTTTCTGTCGTTTATAAATCTGAAAAGTTCTCTGTCTTCGTCGTTGAAAGAACCATGGAAACCTGTTCCTATAATCCCGTCAACAATAACATTGTTGTCAGATAAAGCACTTCTTAACATAAGGTCAAAAATTCTGTCGGTTGCAAATTCCTTGTAAACTTTTATATCAGAATTTTCAGTCATAAGAAAATATGCTTTTTGTGCAAGGTGGGTTTTAAGTTTTTTCTTATTAAGAAAAACGGAAACATCATAACCTCTGTCTGCAAGATATTTTGCAGATACAAAAGCATCACCTGCGTTGTTTCCAATTCCCGTAAGGAAAAGAATGCGAATATCCTTGAGTTTTTTTTCTTTGCATATAGCGATGATTTCTTTGGCGGCATTAACACCTGCATTTGTCATCATATCAAAATATGAAAGCCCTTTTTCGTTAAAGTGTTCCTCAAGTTTTTTCATCTGATCGGTTGTAACTATCGGTTCAGTTATCATAGAATACCTCCTGTTTTGAATTTATTTATTTTATTATTCTTCTGTTTCATCAGAGTTGTTTTCTTCTGAAACAGTTTCTTCCGAAAGTTCCTTTTCAAGCAAAGTTTTAACGTCCTCTCTTATCTGAGGTTTAAGAAAAGGAATCATAGCTTCGATTATAGAAGCTGAAGGTGAAAAATAAAGTCTGCACTTTTCACCGTTTTCATTTGTAAAATCAGCATAGAAAAGATGATTTATTGTTCCGTCTGAACAGTGATAACGTGTCATATTGTCATCTTCTGTAAAATTATTTTCATCATATTCAGAAAGTGAAGTGAAGTCGCTTACTTTTACTGAAAGAAGTTCACTTCTTTTTTTCTTTGCTATTATCTTTGAAATATCAAGGTCACCGTTTGTAACTTCATATTCGTATTCGGTGTACATTGAATTGATAAGATAAAAAGCACCATATATAACACCAATTGCAAAAAGAATAAAGACAGGTGAAAGTTTTGGGAGTATCACGCAAAGAAAAACCGCAATGATACAGCCTATTACTGCTGCGACTACTATTAGTGTTTTCTTGAGTGTTTCTGATGATGAAGAGTATTTTTTTACGAGTTGTTCGGCAAATTTGTCCATTTTTTTATTGTCCTCCGTTATTAAAATAATTCAATATGTATATTATAGCATATCTCAAAAAAAATTTCAATAAAACACTTGCATTTTTTTTGAAAATTGATTATAATATATAAGACAACACTGTGATAAAGCAAAGTAGGTTATTATTTTTAAGTTTTTTACAGAGAGTTTCCGCCTTTGGCTGTGAACGGAAGCACAACTTTAATGACTGAAATTTCACTTTGGAGTGGCTTTTCTGAAATTTTTACATAAAAACAGAGTAGGAAAGGACGTTGAACTGCGTTAAAGTTCGGAGAGTGACGGCTCTTTTCTTAACTGTATAAAGGTGGTTGCAGGATAATATATTTGTATATTATAAGTCTTGTCCTTTGGTTAAGGACGGGGCTTTTTATTTTTTATAATTTAGAGGTGGTTTATCAATGAAACAACAGCTTGAAGAAATTGAAGTTAAGGCAAAAGAAGCACTTTCTTTATGCGAAGACTCAAAAATCCTTGAAGAACTCAGAGTAAAGTTCCTTGGTAAGAAAGGTGAACTTACAGGAATACTTAAACAAATGGGTAAGCTTTCAGCAGAAGAAAGACCTGCAATGGGTCAGCTTGCAAACAAGGTAAGACAGGACCTTGAATCAATGATTTCTGAAAAACAGAAACAGCTCCATGAAAAAATGGTTGAAAAGCAGATTAAAGCTGAAACACTCGACATTACTTTACCGGGTAAAAAGAGAAAGCTCGGCGGACTTCACCCTATGCAGATAGTTGAAGACGAAGTAAGAGAAATATTCCTTGGTATGGGATTTGAAGTTGCAGACGGTCCTGAAGTTGAATACGATTATTATAACTTTGAAGCACTTAATCTTCCTCCTGACCATCCTGCAAGAGATACACAGGATACTTTCTATGTAACAGATAATATTCTTTTAAGAACACAGACATCATCTGTTCAGGTTCATGTTATGGAAAACAAAAAGCCTCCTATAAGAGTTATCTCACCTGGAAGCGTTTATCGTTCAGATGCTGTTGATGCAACACATTCACCATTCTTCCACCAGATTGAAGGACTTGTTGTTGACAAGGGTATAACAATGGCTGACCTTAAAGGCACACTTGACCTTCTTATGAAGCGTCTTTATGGTGATGAATGTAAGATAAGATTAAGACCGCATCATTTCCCGTTTACAGAACCAAGTGCGGAAGTTGACGTTATGTGTTTCAACTGCCACGGCAAGGGCTGTAAAGTCTGCAAGGGCGAAGGATATATAGAACTCCTTGGTGCAGGTATGGTACATCCTAAGGTTCTTGAAGGCTGCGGAATAGACAGCAGTGTATACAGCGGATTTGCTTTCGGACTCGGACTTGAAAGAATTGTTATGAGAAGATACAACATAAGCGATATGCGTCTTCTTTTTGAAAACGATTTAAGATTCCTTTCACAGTTCAATTGATTCTTTTAGGTAAAGTGAGGTTAGTAAAATGGATTTATCAATGAAATGGCTTGCTGATTTTATTCCACGTAAGTTTGACGTTAAGGAATTTTGTGCAGCAATGACAATGAGCGGTTCAAAAGTAGAAGAATACAGACCTGAGGGTGCAGATATATCAAATGTTGTTGTAGGTAAAATTCTTGCAAAAGAAAAACACGAAAACGCAGATGCACTTTTTGTTTGTCAGGTTGATGTTGCAAAAGAAGAACCAATACAGATAGTTACAAATGCAAAAAATGTTCAGGTGGGCGACCTTGTGCCTGTTGCACTTGACGGTGCTGTTCTTCCTGAAGGAAAAATCAAAAAATGCAAGATGAGAGGCGTTCCAAGTTTCGGTATGTTCTGCGGACTTGAAACACTTGGACTTACAGAACACGATTTCCCATATGCAGACCCTGATGGTGTTTTTGTCATAAAAGAAGATTGCAAAATTGGTGAAGATATTCATACAGCAATTGGTCTTGATGATACAACAGTTGAATTTGAAATTACTTCAAACAGACCTGACTGCCTTTCTGTTTTAGGACTTGCAAGAGAAGCGTCAGCAACTTTCAATATTCCGCTTGAATATAAAAAGCCTGTATTTGAAGGCCTTGATGAAGATATAAACATGCAGCTTAAAATAGATGTTGAAAATAAGGAAAAGTGTCCTCATTACACAGCAGGTATTGTTAAGGGTGTTAAAATAGGTCCGTCACCAAGATGGATGAGAGAAAGACTCCGTGCAAGCGGTGTACGTCCTATAAATAATCTTGTTGATATAACAAATTATGTAATGCTTGAATATGGTCAGCCAATGCACGCTTTTGATAAGAGATATGTTGAAGGCGGACATATAGTTGTAAGAAATGCTGAAAAGGGTGAAAAGATAACAACTCTTGACGGTGTTGAAAGAGAACTTAGTGAAGAAATGCTTATCATTGCTGATGAAAAGAAACCTATCGCTGTTGCAGGCGTTATGGGCGGAGAATTCAGCGGAATTATGGACGATACAACGGAAGTTGTATTTGAATCAGCTTATTTTGAACCTGTTCAGGTAAGAAGAACAGCTAAAAAACTCGGAATGAGAACAGAAGCATCTGCAAGATATGATAAAGGCCTTGACCCTACATCACAGAAAACAATACTTGAAAGGGCTTTTGAACTTGTTGAAATGCTTGGTGCAGGTACACCTGTAAAATCAATCATAGATGTTGACAACAACACAGCAAAGCCTTCAGAAGTTGAATTTGACCCTGACTGGATAAATAATTTCCTTGGCACAGATATAAGCAGGGAAGAACAGGTAAAGTATCTTGAATCACTTGAATTTAAGGTAGAAGGAAACAAAGTAATCGCACCATCATACAGAATTGATATTGAATGGAAAGCTGATATTGCAGAAGAAGTTGCAAGACTTTACGGTTACGATAAAATACCTTCAACAATAATCAAGGGCGTTGCAAACGCAAAACTTACAGAAGAACAGAAGTTCACAAGAAAACTCAGAAACACAATGACAGCACTCGGATATTATGGTATTTTGACTTATACATTTGTTTCACCTAAATATTTCGATAAAATCAATCTTCCAAAAGACAGCAAACTCAGAAATACTATAACAATTATGAATCCGCTCGGTGAAGATACAAGTGTTATGAGAACAACAACACTTCCTTCAATGCTTGAAATTCTTTCTGTTAACCATAACAACAGAAATGCATCAGCAAGACTTTTTGAAATAAGCAAGGAATATATACCTACAGAAGAAGGTAAACTTCCAGAAGAACCTTTAAGACTTACTCTTGGTATGTATGGTGATGATGCTGATTTCTTTGAAATAAAAGGTGCAGCGGAAGAAATTCTTGAAGAAGCAGGAATTTATGACTATGAAATAGTAAGAATGAATGAAACAGATGCATTTGAAGAAAAGAGTGCATTCCACCCTGGAAGAAGTGCAGCTGTTTTAAAGAACGGTAAAGCAATAGGATATTTTGGCGAAATACACCCATCTGTGCAGAAAACATACGGATTTGACACAAAGGTTTATGCTGCTAAGTTTAATATTCCTGAAATGATGGAAGAAAGTGTAAGCGAAAAGGTTTATGAAGAACTTCCTAAGTTCCCGGCAACAACAAGAGATTTAAGCCTTATATGTGATGAATCTTTGCCTGTTGGAAAAATTCAGGAAGCAATTAAGTCAGCAGCAGGAAAAATTCTTGAAGAAGTACAGCTCTTTGACGTATATCAGGGTAAACAGATTGAAGCAGGAAAGAAGAGTGTTTCTTATTCTGTTAAGCTTCGTTCAAAAGAATCCACTCTTACAGATGAACAGGCTGACAGCACAATGAAGAAGATACTCAAAGCACTTTCAGCAATAGGAGCAGAACTCCGTCAATAATATATGAAAAAGGAAAACTTGATTTTCTTTGGCATTATCGCAGCAGTTTCAGCGGCTGCGATAATTGCTTTAATTACATATAATATAAATAATGGTAAGGATAATATTGTTATAAACGTGGGAAGTACTGTTTCGGATACTGAAATATCAGATGATGAAAATTCTGTTTTTTCAGATGAAAATTCACAAAAATCAGAAAAAACAAAGAAATCTTCCAAAAATAAGAAAAATTCTTCTAAAAAAGGTACTAAAAAGACAAGATCTTCAAAAAAATCTGTAAAATCAGTGAAAAAGACCCAGAAAACAGCCGATGAAACAGAAGTTTCTTTTCCGATTAATTTAAATTCGGCAAGTGCTGAAGAACTTTGTGCAATTAAGGGCATAGGTGAAACTCTTGCGGGAAATATTATTTCCTACAGAGATAGCATTGGCGGATTTATAAACCGTGATCAGCTTCTTGATGTTGACGGAATAGGCGAGGCGAAATATGCTTCAATACGTGAATACCTCTATATAGAGAATGAACAGGAACTTCCACAGGATATTTCAGATTCTGAAAATGAAGAAAATCAGACCAAACAGGAAAATTATTCTGATGAAACTGAAATTTATTCAGATGATGATACTCTGCCGGATAGTGAGGATATAATTTGCATAGAATTAAACAGTGCGGAACTTGAGGACCTTGAAATGATACCTTGTTTTGATGAGGAGATGTGTGAAAGTATTCTGGAACTGCGTGATAAAATAGGGCATTTCAGCGATGTGTATGAAATTTTATACGCTGATGGAATGACGAAGAAGTTATTTTGTGAAGCAGAAAAATATTTATATGTCGAAAATGAAGACACGGAATAATTATACATAATAAAAATCAAAAAAATGACAGTTCTCTTGTGGTATATGACAAACAAGATGAAATTTATATAAAAATCACGTGTTACGGATTTGTAATAAATAGCCAAAACAGCAAAAATTTATCGTGATAATGCATAAAATACAGCTGTTGAATTTGTGTATCATATCCAAAATCTATTAAATAATAATCCATAGTCTTGACTTTTAGTCGGAAATATTGTATATTATACTTACCAAAAGTGCACAAAGCCTTGATTGTGTCGTACAGGCATAAGAGAGGAGTTGTGGGCTTTTCGTACCGCGTGTATAGGGCGGTAAAATTCATATTTTATATTTTCTAATGATATATTATATTTCAACAAATATAGTATAGATATTTAAGGAGGAAAATTACCAATGAACAAACTTAAAAAGACATTAGCTTTAGTTGCAGCTATGGGTCTTGCTTGTACAGCATTCGTAGGATGTGGTTCAAGCGATGACAACAAGAAGGAAGATACAACAGAAGCTACAACAGAAGCAGCTTCAGAAGATTCTTCATCAGAAGACGGTTCAGCAGAAGATTCAAGCAGCGAAGGCGGCGACGCATCAGCTGACGGCGAAGGCATTGCTGACACATGGACAGCAGCTGATTCATCACTCGCTGATGACGGCGACCAGCTCACAATCGTAACATGGACAACAAACGACCTTGCTAACATGTTCAAGGACTATGTTGGAAATGAAGAAGGCGGTGCAGACGCTAACGGTACTAAGGTTGCTTACCAGCTCGTAGGTTCTTCAGGTACAGAAGCTATGGAACAGTATACAACATACTTTGACGGCGGCGAAGACGTTGACCTTTACTGTGCAGAAGCTGGCTGGATTCTTGAATACATCACAGATTCAAAGTATTCTTCACCACTTAGCGAAGTTGGTTTCAACGCAGCTGACTACAGCAACGCTTATCAGTATACACTTGATACAGCTACAGTAGACGGCGAACTTATGGGTGCTACATGGCAGGCTGCTCCTGGTGGTTATGTATACAGAACAGACCTCGCAGACAGCTACCTCGGCGTTAAGTCACCAGAAGATATGCAGGCTAAGATTTCTGACTGGGATTCATTCTGGGCAACAGCTGAAGAAGTTAAGACAGCTTCAGACGGAAAGACAAGAATGGCAGCTACAGCAGCAGGCGTATGGCAGGCATATTCAACAGCTATGAACAAGACTTGGGTTAACGACGATATGACTCTTAACACAGACGGCTGTGAAGATTACGTCGACATGATCGAAAATGCAATCAGCAATGGTTACGTTGACGAAACAGCTCAGTGGACAGATGCATGGTTTGCTGAAGGTCAGGATGACGGTGCATTCGGTTACTTCTTCTCAACATGGTGCCTCCCTTCAGGTGCTCAGCTTGAACAGGCTTCAGGCGGTACTTCAGGTGCTACATATGGTAAGTGGAACATCGTTACAGGTCCTTGCAACTACTTCTGGGGCGGTACATGGCTCGTTGCTTCACCTAACTGTGACAACGTTACAGCAGCACATGACTTCATCAAGCACTTCACAGTTGATACAGACGCTATGCAGAACTATGCTGAAACATACGGCGACTTTGTAAACAACAAGGAAGCTATGAACGCAGTTGCATCAGGCGACTATTCAAACCCAGCACTTGGCGGTCAGAACCAGTTCGCAGTTCTTACAGATGCTGCTGACGGTATCACACTCAGCGATACAGCTACAAAGTATGACCAGACATGTAAGGATGCATTCAACAATGCAATCACAAACAACTGGGGCAAGGATAAGGATACAATTATGAACGCATTCAAGACAGATCTCGCTGCAGCATCATCAGATATTACTGTTGAATAATTCATATTGTTATCTTAAATAGTTATACAACTAAACAGTTTTAAATATATGGCCTATGGGGCATGCCTCATAGGCTGTATTATGATTTATTACTTACAATTTTTTTCTTACAATTTTATTTTAATAATTTGAGAGGTGGATTATATGGCATCAGCGGCACAAAAACGCATTAAATCTATCAGCTATGCTAAATATGGCTATATGTTCATTGCGCCGTTCTTTATCGTATACTGTTTCTTCCAGTTATGGCCTCTGATTAACACATTTATCTTGGCGTTCTACGGAAACGGAAATACACAGACTGATTTCGTTGGTGTAGCTAACTTCAAAGCTATTCTTATGGGTGGCGGATTTGCTGAAAAAGCTATACAGATGAGATTTAGTAAAGCAATTGTTACAACAATTATTCTTTGGTTTGGTAACTTCATACCACAGATTCTTCTTTCTTTGATTCTTGCAGCATGGTTCACAGATGCTAAGCTCAAAATCAGAGGCAAGGGCTTCTTTAAGGTTGTTATGTACCTTCCAAATATCATTACAGCAGCTTCAGTTGCTGCACTTTATGTTTCACTTTTCGGTGATACAAAATATGGCGCTATTAACTCACTTCTTATTGGTGCCGGACTTATTTCAAGCCCTATTAAATTCGTTACAAACGCAGTTTGGGCGAGAGGTCTTACAATGTTCATTCAGACATGGCTCTGGTTTGGTAACACAATGATCATGCTTATGTCTGGTATTATGGGTATCAACCCATCACTCTTTGAAGCAGCTGATATTGATGGTGCTTCAAGCACACAACAGTTCTTTAAGGTTACATTGCCTCTTCTCAGACCAATCATGGTTTATACACTTATCACATCAATGATAGGTGGTTTACAGATGTTCGATATTCCGTACCTCTTCCACGAAACAGTTGATGTTACAGAAGATCTTAGAACAGTTGCCGTATTCGTTTACGAAAACTTCCATACAGCACCTTCACAGGCTAACTATGGTTACTCAGCAGCTGCATCTGTTATCCTCTTCTTCATCACAGCAGTTCTTGGTTCTATCTGCTTCTACATGAACAGAGATAAGGACGAAATTGCAAGAAAGAAGAAGAACAAGGAAGCAAGAAAGAGACTTGCTGAAATTCAGGCAGCAAAGAAGGAGGCTATGTAATGAGTATAAAATATTCAAGCGATCCTGGCATGAAGACAGTCAAGGATAACTATCATTTCAAAGTAGCCCTTCGTTCATGGCTTGTATT
>JALEJO010000066.1 GCA_022769365.1 Oscillospiraceae bacterium
TGAAAGGAGAAAAAATGAATATTCCAAACGATCCTGTTATACTCCTGAGTTATATTAATACCCAACTTAGAGATAATTATTCCTCACTTGATGAATTTTGCAAATCAGCTATGATTTCAAAAGATGAAATTGAAAAAAAACTTGAATCTATCGGCTATAAATACGATGAAAACAGAAATTGCTTCAAGTAAAACAAAATCAGCCCTGCAAACGCAAGGCTGATTTTTATTTTATGCTTCCGGTACTTCCGAAATAACTTCGGTTTCTTTTTTTCTGTCTGTTATCTTAAAAAGCAAATTCATTATCCATTTACTTATATATTTAACAGGTATCTTTATTATCGCACTTGCAATGATACAGCACAAAATATGAAGAGGAATTACCTTTATAAACATAAGCGGATAAACCTTTGAACTTGTAAACTGTCCTGCAAACATAACCTGATAGAAATAATTATCTCCAATAAATGAAATCAGATAGAATGTAAGTGAAAGTGATGAAAGATATGCAAATACTTTCTTTACTTTCTCACTCTTAACCTGAATGTCATAGAATGTAAGAAAAATAAATGTTGATGTAAACAGTGCAACAATATCTTCATTATTGAAGTTGACACCTGAATAATATATGTCATTTGTAGTTGAGTATGCAATTAAGCCCTGTGCTATAAGAGAAATTATAACAACTGCAATGCAAATAAACTTGTTGACTTTCGGTCTGAATTCGTTTATATACATTCCAACAAAATAATAAGCTATCGGCCATGCACCGCCAAAATAATTTGGAACAAATCCAATGCTGTCGATGCCTATTGCCTTAGTCGGAATTATATTTACTGAATGTGCAAATGTTGTTACAAACACAATAAGAAGCACTTCAGCAAGTTTTTTCTTTTGTGAATCAAGTGCATTATATGCTAAATTCAAAAAAGGCATTACAATAAACAGCGATATATACAAATTAACATACCAACCATATCCAGGCTGTGAAAATGACCATACGCTTTGAAGCCATACAATCAAAGGGTAACTTTCCTTGCAGTAAAGTATTCTATAGAGTATAACAACTCCTGCAACGATAAGACTGTTTACTATTATAGGTGTAATCTTTATGTAATGCTTCTTTTCTAATTCCGCCTTTGAATTCAATGCACCCGAAAGCATAAGAAATAACGGAACACACTGATAGAAAAATAATCTCACCGGCTGATAAAAAATCATACCGGGACTTGTTACTTCCTGATTATAGTATCCGCTGTTCAAAAAGAAATGCAGACTTGGAACCATAAACATTGCAATAACTTTTAATAAATCGTACCCAAATAATCTCTCTCTTTTCATTTAACCTCTGTTCTCCTTTTAAAGTGATTCCTTAACTGTCTTAACTATGTTGCTTTCAGAAAGTCCGAATTCTTCAAGAAGGTCAACAGCAGGTCCGCTGAATCCATAAACATCATTTACGCCGATTTTAACGACCTTGCAAGGTGTTGTTTCTGTTACAACTTCTGCAACTGCACTGCCAAGACCGCCTATTATGCTGTGTTCTTCAACTGTTACAATAAGCTTTGTTTCAGCGGCTGCCTTTGCAATTATATCTCTGTCAATCGGTTTAATTGTATGGATATTTATTACTCTTGCATCAACGCCTTCTTTTGCGAGTGTTTCAGCAGCTGCAATTGCCTTTGAAACCATAAGACCTGTTGCAATTATTGTAACATCTTTACCCTCACGAAGTGTAATTCCTTTTCCAAGTTCAAACTTATAAGTTGCAGGATCATTGAAAACAGGTGCTGCAAGTCTGCCGAATCTCATATAAACAGGACCGTTGAATTTAATTGCCGCTTCAACTGCTGCCTTTGCTTCAACGTCATCAGCAGGGTTTATAATTGTCATCCCCGGAATTGTTCTCATAAGTGCAATATCTTCGTTACACTGATGTGTTGCACCGTCTTCACCAACTGAAATACCTGCATGTGTTGCACCAATTTTTACATTAAGATGCGGATAACCAATAGAGTTTCTGATTATTTCATAGGCTCTTCCTGCCGCAAACATTGCAAATGTGCTTGCAAAAGGAATTTTGCCTGTATTTGCAAGACCTGCTGCAACGCCCATCATATTACATTCAGCTATGCCGCAGTCGAAAAATCTTTCAGGATATTTTTTCTTGAATATACCTGTTTTTGTAGCAGCTGCAAGGTCAGCATCAAGAACAACAAGTTCAGGATACTTTTCTGCAAGTTCTGTTAAAGCTTCGCCATAGCTTTCTCGTGTTGCCTTTTTAATTACATCTGCCATTGTATTAATCCTCCAAACTTTCAAGCTGTGCATTTAATTCTTCCATAGCTGTTTTATATTCATCAGCATTAGGTGCTTTGCCGTGCCAGCCTGCCTGATTTTCCATATATGAAACGCCCTTGCCCTTGATACTGTTCTGAATTATAACAACAGGCTTGTCTTTTATTGAAACAGCTTCATTAAATGCTTTTTCAATTTCATCAAAATCATGTGCATTCATTGTTATAACGTGCCAGCCGAATGCCTTGAACTTTTCATCAATAGGATATGGTGAACATACGTCGGCAATATTACCGTCAATCTGAAGTCCGTTATTATCAACAACAGCAATAAGATTATCAAGCTTATTGTGTGATGCAAACATAGCAGCTTCCCATACCATACCTTCCTGAATTTCACCATCACCAAGAATTGTATAAACTCTGTACGGTTTATTTGATATTTTTGCTGAAAGTGCCATACCGCAGGCTACTGATATTCCCTGTCCGAGTGAACCGCTTGACATATCAACACCCGGAATATTTATGCAAGGGTGTCCCTGAAGTCTTGAGCCTATATGACGTAAAGTTTTAAGTTCTTCCTTTGGGAAATATCCTTTTTCTGCAAGTACTGCATACAATGCAGGTGCACAATGTCCTTTTGAAAGAACAAATCTGTCCCTTTCATCGTCCTCAGGATTTTCAGGATTAACATTCATCTGTGCATAATACAGATATGTTATTGTGTCGGCGATTGATAAAGAACCGCCCGGATGTCCTGATTTGGCATTGAATGTGCCTTCAATTATCCCTTTTCGTACTTCAACAGCGATTTTCTGAAGATGTTTCTTTAAACTTTCTTCCATTGCTTAGCCTCCGTTAAAAATATATTTTAATTATATCAGAAATAACTTCTCCGGTTGCACCGTCATTGTTGCTTTTTTCTGATACTTTTTTTGCGTATGTTTTTGTTATTTTCTGTGCCGTTGACGGTGCCCAGGAAATGTCACCGTATTTCAGCATTTCAATATCATTGTCATAGTCGCCTGCTGTAACAAGAATATCCTTTTTATAAGAAGTCTTTTCAAAAAGATACTCTATCGCACTGCCTTTTGATGACTCAGGCGGCAGCATTTCAAAATAATTCGGTCCCGACCTTGCAAAATCAGTCCCTTGCATATGATTTTCATATGCAAACATTATTATTTTATCTATTACTTCAGGTTCTGCCGCAAACAGAACTTTAAGCCAGTTTTTCTTCGGAACATCTTTAAATGAAACTTCCAAAGGTTGTTCCTCGCATATCTCAAGCTGACGCTTTCCGCATTCATTTACGTTTACAACATAAATACTGTCTGCCATAAGTATTTCAGTCATTGCATCATGAAAATTTTTAGTTATAAGTTCCGTCATTTCATAGGCAACTTCAGGCATACAGTTCTGATAAATAATTTTCTCCGCATTCACATCATAAATAAGTGAACCATTATAAAAAATGCACGGAAAATTAGGTTTTAAAATATCGAAATACTGTCTTGCACCATTTATTGTACGCCCTGTTGCAATTGCAAATTTTCCGCCAAGAGATTTGAATTTTTCTATCTGTTCAAGATCGGACGGCAAAATTTTTTTGTCATCAGTCAAAAGCGTACCATCAAGGTCAGTGTAATAAACTATCTGTTTTTTCATAGTCCAGAAACTCCATAGTTTCAACAATATGTCTGAAATAATCAGGCATATCACATTCAAATTCCATATATTCCTTTGTTTCAGGGTGTATGAATCCAAGCTTTTTTGCATAAAGACATTGACCCTGTAAATTTTTTACCTTCTTGCCATAAAGTTTATCACCAAGCAGAGGGTGATTTTTATAAGCCATATGAACTCTTATCTGATGTGTTCTTCCCGTTTCGAGTTTCAGTCTTAAATAGGTATATTTATCATTCATTGCAAGGACTTTGAAATGTGTGACAGCTTCTTTTGAGTTTTTCATAGTCACACACATACGAAGTCTGTTTGCAGGGTCACGCCCGATAGGTGCTGAAACTGTTCCCGAAAATTCCTTAAATTTTCCGACTGCAATTGCTTCATATTCTCTTGTGAATGAATGCTGTTTTATCTGTTCTGAAAGAAAAACGTGTGCCTTATCCGTTTTGGCAACCATCAAAAGACCGCTTGTGTCTTTGTCTATTCTGTGAACAATTCCCGGACGTATAACTCCGTTTATTCCCGAAAGACTGTCTTTGCAATGATACATCAAAGCATTTACAAGCGTTCCGCTATAATTTCCGGGTGCAGGGTGAACTACCATTCCTTTTGGTTTATTCACAACAAGCAAAGAGGAATCCTCATAAACAATATCAAGAGGAATATTTTCAGGTTTTGCTTCAAGTACAACAGGGGCATCAACTGTTATTTCAATTTCATCACCTGTGCGAAGCTTATAATTTTTGGCACAAACTTTGCCGTTTACAGTTATATTTCCTTTTTCAGCCATAGACGCAATTGAACTTCTTGTCACACCTATATCTCTAGATGCAAGCCATTTATCTATTCTTTCTCCTGCATCTTCCTGACTGCATACAAAACTTTCATTTCGCATTTGATGCAACCTCTTCTTTTTTATCATCACGTTTTTCAATAAAAAGAATATATATAAGAATAAACGCAACGCCAAGTGTTATGCATATATCTGCAAAATTAAAAACAGCAAAATTAAAAAGTTTAACCTCAATATAATCTATAACAAGACCATTTCTGAAAACTCTGTCAATCCAGTTCCCTATTCCGCCCGCTATTATCATATTTAAAGAAATAAACATCAGCTTGCTTGAAGTTTTATATCTGTAGAGAAAATAAACACAAACACCAACAAGAATTGTTGTAACAGCAATTAAAACAATTCTTTTTCCACCAAAACTTCCAAAAACCGCACCGTCATTTTCAACGTATGTAAAATCAATTATTTTCTGATTTCCAATACGCCAAAAAGGTATCGTTCCAACAGGTTCAAGGCTGCCTGCTGCCCAAAATTTTATAATCTGATCCGCAGCGACAAGTACCGCAATCATAATAACCGAGATTAAAATGTACATCAACACTCTCCTAAACAGGCTCTAAAATTTAAAAGCTTGCTGCCGCATTCGACAGCAAGCCGTTTTTTAATTATAATTAAAGTTCAAAATTGCCTTCTTTTATAACTCTTGCACATCTTTCGCAAAGTGCAGGATGTTCAGGATCTGTACCAACAAATGTTGAGTATATCCAGCATCTTTCACATTTTTTACCTTCTGCTCTTGTTATAGTATAAACAGGTTCAGCGGCATCTGTTTTGCCAAGCTTAACTTCTGAAACAATAAGAACATCTTTAAGTTCAGGAAGTGCTTCTTCATATGCAGCATATTCAGATTCAGGAACTTCAACAAGTACTGATGCTTCAAGAGATTTTCCGATAACGCCTTCTTTTCTCTTTTCTTCAAGCTGCTTGTTAGCTGCCATTCTTATGCTGTAAATGAGATTCCACTTTTCAACAAAGTTCTCTGATAACTTTATTCCTGAAACTTCAGGCATATCATTGAGATAAATGCTTTCTGTGTTGTCTGATGCTTTATGATTCATAAAGCTCCAGATTTCTTCAGCTGTAAATGTAAGAATTGGTGCAATAAGTCTTGCAAATGCACTTAAAATTCTGTACATTGTTGTCTGAACTGCTTTTCTGCTTACTGAATTTTCAGGTTCACAGTAAAGTCTGTCTTTAACAATATCAAGATAGAAGTTTGAAAGATCTGTTACACAGAAATTATGAACTGCCTTAACTGCTGAGTTAAAGTCATATTCGTCATAACCCTTCTTAATCTTTTCTATAACAGCATCAAGTCTGTAAAGAGCATATTTATCTATTTCAAGTAAGTTTTCATCTGCAACCCAATCCTTATCAGGATCGAAGTCTTCTCTTCCGCCGAGGTTGCTTAAAATAAATCTTGCTGTATTTCTTATCTTTTTATAGCTTTCTGAAAGCTGTTTTAAAATATCTGTTGATATTCTTATATCTGAATGGTAATCACTTGATGCAACCCAAAGTCTTAAAATGTCTGCACCGTATTTATTGATTATTTCTTCAGGTTCAATGCCGTTTCCAAGTGACTTAGACATTTTTCTGCCTTCACCGTCAACAACCCAGCCGTGAGTACAAACTGCCTTGTAAGGAGCCTGACCCTTGTATACAACTGACGTTAAAAGTGATGACTGGAACCATCCTCTGTACTGGTCTGCACCTTCGAGATAAAGGTCAGCAGGTGCTGATAAGTTGTCGTATTCATCAAGAACGGCTGTATGTGAAACACCGCTGTCAAACCATACGTCCATAATGTCAAATTCTTTTTCAAATTTGTCACAGCCGCATTCGCACTTCATTCCTTCAGGAATAAATTCAGTAACATCTTTAGTCCACCATGAATCTGAACCCTCTGCTCTGAATACAGAAGAAATCTTTGCAATAGTTTCATCTGTTACAATTGGTTTATGACAATCTTTACAGTAAACAACAGGTATCGGAACGCCCCATGTTCTCTGTCTTGAAATGCACCAGTCACTTCTGTCACGAACCATTCCCTTTATTCTGTCTTCGCCCCATTCAGGAATCCATTTAACGCTTTCAATAGCCTTTACAGCTTCGTCTCTGAATCCCTTTACTGAACAGAACCACTGTTCTGTTGCTCTATAAATAATAGGGCTCTGACATCTCCAGCAATGCGGATACTGATGGACAATTTTTTCACTTGCAAAAAGTGCATTTATTTCCTGAAGTTTTGCAAAAATAGCCTTGTTTGCTTCTTCAGTGTTAAGACCTTCAAATTCTCCTGCTTCCTTAGTCTGAACACCCTTTGAGTCAACACATACAAGAATTCCTATATCATCATACTTCTTGCATACTTCAAAGTCGTCAACACCATAGCCAGGGGCAGTATGTACACAACCTGTACCACTTTCGAGAGTAACGTGGTCGCCGACAATTATTGGTGAATATCTGTCGTAAAGCGGATGCTTTGTTTTAATTCCTTCAAGTTCTGCACCTGTAAAGCTGCCTGTTGTTTCGTATTCTGTTATGCCTGCTGCTTTCATTGTTGATTCAACAAGTTCAGCCGCCATAACATAATATTCGCCATTCGCCTTAACAAGTGTGTATTCATAATCAGGACCAAGACAAATTGCAAGGTTGCCAGGAATTGTCCATGTTGTTGTTGTCCAGATTACAAAATAGATATTGTTTATATCAAGTCCGAGTGACGAGAAAATACCTTTATCATCAGCTGTGCGGAATTTAACATAAATTGAAAGACATGGATCATTTGAATATTCAATTTCAGCTTCAGCAAGTGCTGTGTTACAGTCAGGACACCAGTAAACAGGCTTTAAACCTTTGTAAAGGTAACCTTTTGTTGCCATCTTACCGAAAACTTCAACCTGTCTTGCTTCATATTCAGGTCTTAAAGTAAGATATGGACGCTTGTAATTTCCAAGGCTTCCGAGTCTTTTGAACTGCTTCATCTGATTGTTAACGTGCATAAGTGCAAATTCTTTACAATCTTTACGAAGTTCAACAGGTGTGATTTTTGTACTTTCAACACCCTTTGCCTTTAAAGCTTTAAGTTCGATAGGAAGACCATGTGTATCCCAGCCTGGAACATACGGAGCGTAGAATCCGTTCATATTTTTATATTTTATAATAAAATCTTTTAATGTTTTATTCAGAGCTGTTCCAAGGTGAATCTGACCATTTGCATACGGAGGTCCGTCATGAAGAATAAATGGCTTCTTTCCTTCGTTTCTGCCTATCATTTTTTCATAAAGGTCGTTTTCTTCCCATTTTTTAAGAGTATCAGGTTCTCTTTTCGGGAGATTGCCTCTCATAGGAAACTCTGTTTTAGGAAGTTTCAGGGTCTTGTTATAGTCTTTTTCCATTGGTATTTACTCGCCTGCGGTAAAATTCTGCCGCAAACTGCTCCTTTCAAACAAAATTATAATTATTTCTGTTCAGTCTGCTGTGAATCCTTGAATCTTGATTCATATGTTTCAGCAAGTGAACCCTTTTCATTTTTTACTGTTTTATCATCAGATTTCTTTTCTGTTTTAACAGGTTTCTTGTTTTTTGGCTTGTCTGATGAAAAATTTTCGTCAAGTTCAGGAATACGCTGAATGTATTCAAGATGTTCTTTATACATTTCAAAAAGTTTCTTCTTGAAGTCTGCAACTTCTTTTCTTGCATCAAGAAGATTTTTCTTTTCTCTTTCAATTTCCTTACGGTTTTCTTCCATAAGTTCCTGATGCTTTGTTGTTGCTTCTTCCATAAGAGCATCAGCTTTTTTCTGTGCATCAGCAATAATTTCATCAGCTCTGTCATTTGCTTCAGAAATTATTTTGTGTCCCTGTTTCTGTGCATCAAGAAGAGCATCTTTAAGAGCGTCTTCATCACGCATATATTCACGCACTTTGTCAGCAAGTATCTGAATTTTATTGTTGCTGTCGTCACGTTCATTTTCTATCTCAACAAATTCTGCTTCAAGAAGGTCAAGAAATTCATCAATTTCTTCCTGCTTATATCCGAATGCTGCTTTCTCAAACTTCTTGTCACGAATATCTCTTGAACTAATCATCTGTTCCACCTCTACTTATATTTCTCAACGCATATGCGTATTCTTCCTTTTTTTGTAAGTCCGCCGATTTCTTTAAGGCGGAATTTACCAAAACCTCTGACAGAAAAAACATCCCCTTCTTCCATTTTATCTGAAGCAGAATTTTCAGTCATACCGTTTATCACAACAAGCCCTCGTCTGATAAGTTCAGCCGCCTTTTCTCTTGATATAGATGCGGCAACGTGAATCACCGCATCTACTCTTACTGATGCAACTGTGCTTTCAATAATATCAAACGAACGCTCAAAATCCATTACAGGTTTGTCCGTTGAAAACTTAACTCCGACATCAGCTATTTTTGATATATCATTCATTATAACATCAACAAAATTATCAAGCACAAAAACCTGTGCAATTCCGTCCGATATTATAATATCACCAATAACGTTTCGTTTTATCATACACGACATAAACGTTCCAAGAAAATCTCTGTGCGACAATTTCTTGTTTTTGTCGTATTCAATTGTAATGCATTCAAACGGGAAATCATTATCGGAAACTTCATCATACTCATCATAAATGCAAAGCACTGTTCTTTCAGCGTCAGCATAACCGCCGAAAAACTTAAAACAGACATTGCTTCCAATTTTTTTCAGATTTTCTTCTGCAAGTTTCCTTTGGTGAATATCAAGAAAAGCTGTGAAAGATTTTCTGTAAGACTTTTCAGTTCTGAGAACCATATCTTTGATATGCAGCATAAGCTGAGTGTTGTTCTCATCATTTTTTAAATATGAACTCAAAGTATCTTCCTTTTAATCAACGTCTATATTTTCTAAATGACTACCCCGTTGTTCTCCAACTCCCCCACAATATCTTCACCTACGAATCCTACGTTATAAGGTGTGATGATATATGTGAGATTTGCAACCGGTTTAAGGTCGCCGCCGTTTGCGTAAGCTACGCCAACGAGGAAATCGATAATTCTTCTTTTATTTTCTGCTGTTGCAGTTTCAAGATTAAGAACAACTGTCTTTCTTTCAAGAAGATGGTCAGCAACGTCTCTTGCATCTGAAAACTTTTCAGGTTTTACAAGTACAACCTGAAGCTGTGTTGTTGCCTGAATATTAACGACTCTGTTTCTCTTTTCAACAGGATCTTCCGGCTGATAAGCAGGTCTTTCTTCTTTTCTTTCTTCTGTTGTTTCTGTTCCTTCGTTTTCTGTGTAATCGTCATCTTCTTCTGATGGCATAAAAAAGTCTTTAAGACCGTCAAACAGTTTCATAATTATCTCCATTCTCCGCACTTTAAATAAAATGATTAAATTCAAAATTGCTTATGTATTTTTCGGCTTTTCTTGTGCGGCTGCCTTAAAATACACCTATGCATAAAACGAAAACTACAAATTATAATTTCTTGCACCATACAAGGCTGAACCTATTCTTACACAGGTCGAACCATAACGTATTGCGTTTTCATAGTCTCCCGACATTCCCATTGAAAGGATGTCCATTGAACAATTATTTATTTTCTTTTGTTTCATATCCTCAAATATCTGCTGCATATTGCAAAGATATTTTTCGCTGTCTGAGGCAGGAGGAATACACATAAGACCTTTTATTCTTATATTTTCAAGTTCAGCAGCTTCATATACAAGCTCTTCAAGAGAGTTTTTATCTATTCCGCTTTTGGTTTGTTCATCACCGATATTTACTTCAATAAGAATATCCTGTATTTTTCCTGCTTTAGATGCTTGTCTGCTGATTTCAGTTGCAAGGTGCAAACTGTCAACAGAATGAATAAGCACCATATCATTTATGATATACTTCACTTTATTCGTCTGAAGATGACCAATAAAGTGCATATTAACATTTTTTCTGTAAAAATCTTTTTTTGAAAGATATTCCTGCACTCTGTTTTCGCCAAGGTCTTTTATTCCAAGGTCAACAGAATGATTTATTATTTCAGGAGCAACTGTTTTAGTTACACCAAGAAATGTTATTTCATCTTTCTCACTTCGGTATTTTGCCTTTGCCTCAGCTATTCTGTCTGTAATTCTTTTATAATTTTCTGTTATAACTTCAAGATTAGCTGCCATTGTAACCAACACCTTCTGTTATTATTGAATCATACAGATTAACATATCTGTTGTCATCTGTCAAGGCACTTATAACGTACCCTTCTTTTTCATTTCTGTAAATTATGTCAACGAGCTTGTATTCCGACTCATTGCCATTGAGTATGTAAACACCCGTCGGCGGATTGTTTTTGTCGTAAATAACCTGTTCGTTTCCATTCTCATCAGTTTCTGTTATAACCACTTCATCGTTGCTTCTAAGATCTGAAATCGGGACTTTTATGCCGGTGTATTCAGCTTTTACAAGTTTTATTTTCTCTTTTCTATGCTGCACAAATTCCTTGTCGAAATCTTCACTCGACACAACAATGATCTTCTTTCCGTCTGATGCATCTCTGACACTTTCTATCTGTGCTTCAGCTGTCAGATTTGTTGACGAAAATTTGATTGTAACAGATGAACCTGTTGTATATTTCTGTATCTCATCTTCATTCATATCTGTCACGCCAACTGCATACCATTTATAACCTTTGGCAATTTTTCCAATTACTCCAGCAGATTCAACAGCACCGCTGTCTGTAACAGCATTTATCTGGTCTTCTGTTATTGTATCAATAATATCTGTTTTCAGTTCTTTTTCATAGCCGTCTGTATAGCTTATAAAGTAGCCTGAAATATTGGATTTTATTGTTTCAATTGCAGGATTCTGTTTTGACTCAAGGTCTGTTATGGTATTATTTATAGATGCAATTGCACCTGTAAAATCTGCCGTATCATCTGTTAAAAGCTGATATGTAGTAAAAAGCGACAGTAGATTATCTTTTTCCGATACAATATCCGATATATTACCCTTTTCACGGTTATGAAGCATATTTCTGTATATATCCGATATTTTTGATGCCATATTTGAAGGCTGTGCCGATAAAGATGTTCCCGGATTCTGCACATTTTTAAGCATATCAACTTTTTTTTCAAGTGCAGCAATTCTTTTTTCAAGGTCAACATCAGCATCAGTCTGATAAACATTGGCAATAACACTGTTTATGCCAAGCTTTGAAGCATCATCAACTTCATAAGATATAACACCATTTCTGTTTGTTGTTATAACAGTTTCATCTCTTATAAAAACAGCATCTATCGATATTGCATCATCAACTGTTGTAGACAAAGCGGCTTCTGTTTTATAGTTGCTTGTACTGAAATGGTACACAACCGTTCCAATGGAACTAAGCACCGCCGCTATAAGCAGTCCGATAAGAATATACAAAGTTCCTTTTGAATTCATATACTCACCGGCTTACTCTATTTTTTCAGTTGGTTCAAGTATGGATATCTGTCTTGCAGGAATTATCGTTGAAACAGCGTGCTTGTAAACAAGTTCCTGTTTTCCGTCACACTCAAGGATTATAACATAACTGTCGAAACCCCTGACCATTCCTTTAAACTGAAATCCATTAGTTAATATAATAGTTACAGGTATTTTCTCTTTTCTTGCCTGATTGAGAAAAATATCCTGAAGATTCATAACTTTGTTCATCAGTTTTGTCCTCCTCCTTTGTCTGGTATTTCCTTCTTTTTTTCTTTCTACTTTTATTTATAAAACACCTAATATATATTATAGCACAATTATTCCAATTTGGCTACAATTTTTTTAAAAGTTTCTAATTTTGTTGCAACTTGACCTAATTTATCAACTTCAAGCCAATTTATTTTGTTGTTTTTTCTAAACCAAGTCAATTGTCTTTTAGCATATCGCCTTGTTTCAAGTTTTACTTTCTCAATACACTCTTCAAGAGAAGCTTTTTTTTCAAAATAAGGCATCCATTCTTTAAGACCAATTGCATTTCCGGCAGTAGGCATTTTGCCGTTTTTCAACACTTCTTCAACTTCTGAAATAATTCCGTCCTGAACCATTTTATCGACTCTTTTATTTATTCTGTCATATAAAATGCTTCTGTCTGCAAATCCAAGACCAATCCACAAAACATCATAAGGTGTTTCTTCCGAAAGACTTCTTTTTTTCATTTCGGTAAAAGTTATTCCCGAAAGTTTACAAACTTCAATTGCACGCACAACTCTTACAACATTATTTGGATGAATACTTTCCGCTGCTTCGGGGTCAAGTTCTTTCAGCATATTATGAAGATATTCATTTCCTTTTTCTTCTGCTGTTTTATAAAGTTCCTGTCTTAAATTTTCATCTGAATCAGTTTTTCCGAATTTAACATTTTTCAAAAGTGAATCAACATATAATCCTGCACCGCCTACAATAATCGGGAGTTTTCCTCTGTCGTGAATATCTTTTATAACAGGTGCTGCCATTTCAACATAGTCAGCTGCACTGAAACTTTTATCAAGGTCAAGAAAATCAATAAGATGATGAGGTATGCCTTCCATTTCTTCTTCTGTTGGTTTTGCCGTTGAAATTGCCATACCTTTATATATCTGCATTGAGTCAGCCGATACTATTTCACCATTAAATTTTTTTGCAACTTCAACACCAAGTTTTGTTTTGCCTGATGCAGTAGGTCCTACTATTGCAATAACTTTTATTTTTTCGCCCATTTTAAACACCTGTCCTTTTAAATTGTTTTTCAAGTTCATATTTTGAAATTTTAAACATAACCGGTCTTCCATGAGGACAATGTCTTATTGTATTATCTGCAAAAATTTCATCAGTAAGGTATTGAAGTTCTTCCGTAAGATTATTGTCATTTGCCTTTATTGCTGCTTTGCAAGCCATTGTATGAAGCATATCATCAAGATAATGTGTCTGCGGATTATGTTTATTCATCATAAAGTTTCTTGCAATTTCTGTTATGATTTCATCGAAATCAAGTTCAGACACAAAAGACGGTACAGCTTCAAGTTTCACAAACGGCTTATTATCAAAATTAAAAACAAATCCAAGGTCAATTAATTTTTCACTGTTTTCATATAAAGCATCAAATTCAGAAACATTCAAAAGCATTTCAACAGGTGTTAAAAGATATTGCTGATCGAGTTTTCCAACACCTTTTTTAAGTTTTTCAAAAAGAACTCTTTCGTGTGCGGCGTGTTTGTCTATGATTATTAAATTATTATCTGCCTGTGCAAGAATATAATTTTTAAACGCTTCACCTAACACAACTATATCTTTTTCTGTCTTTTTTATCTGACTCTGAATAGGTTCTTCCGTTTTTTCAGGAATATTTTTTTCGGTTTCTTCCTTTATCTCTTGCGGAATATCAATGTTTTCAATGTCATTTGATTCACCTTGTGAAAAATTTTCTTCTATATCATTTTCATAAGTTTTTGGTATATCTTCCGATTTTTCTTCTTCAATCTGACCTGTTTCAATATTATATGAAAACTTTTTTTCATTCTTTTCAGTTTTTTCATCTGAAATTTCATTTTTTTCTGCTTTTAAAACAGATTCTTCAGAAGAAAATTTCTGAACAGTTACGTTGTTATTCGATTTTTCTTCCTGAATAATTTTCTTTTCATATGTATCAGGAATATCAACAATAACATCATTTTCATCTGTTTTTTCTGCTTCGGCTTTTTTTATTTTATTTAAAACATTAAGCTCAATTTCTTCCTTTTTTTCGGTATTTTCATCAATTTTAAGTGTTTCAAAATCAGTATTTTTTCCAACTGAATTATCTTTCCACTGTCTTGATGGAACAGCTTTCGGAATTTGAAAATCATATATCAGATTACTTTGCATAAGTGCATTTTTTATTGCAAAATAGACTGCATCTGAAACAGCCTTTTCATCTGAAAAACGAACTTGTGCTTTTGTCGGGTGAATATTTACATCAAGCATTGTCGGAGGCATTGAAAGTTCTATAACACACGCAGGAAATTTTCCAACCATAACAAGATTTTCGTATGCACTTTCAAGTGCCGCTGAACAAAGTTTTGATGAAACATATCTTTTGTCAACAAAAAAATTCTGAAATGAACGGTTACTTTTTGAATAAAGCGGTTTGACGGTATAGCCTGTTACTTTTACTTTTTCTGTTTCATAATTAACAGGTATCATATCATTTGCAAAATCTTTTCCATAAACCGCATACATCGCAGATTTAAGATTTCCGTCACCACTACTACAAAATTCCATTCTGTTATCACGTATAAGTTTAAAAGAAATATCAGGGTGCGAAAGTGCAACTTTTCTTACTATAAAACTTATTGCATTTGCTTCTGTAACTTCTTTTTTAAGAAACTTTTTTCTTGCAGGCACATTATAAAAAAGTTCTCTTATTATAATCGTTGTGCCATCGGGACAGCCCGCATTTTCAATTGACTTTTCAACACTTCCCTCTATTGTGTAAGCCGTTCCCATTTCATCATTTTTTCTCTTTGTGAGAATTGAAACTTTTGAAACTGCCGCAACAGATGCAAGTGCTTCTCCTCTGAATCCGAGAGTCATTATTTTGTCAAGGTCGTCTTTTTCATTTATTTTACTTGTTGCATGACGAAGAAATGCAATCGGCACATCTTCCCTTGACATTCCGCAACCATCATCTGCAACACGCATAAATTCAATTCCGCCATGCTTTATTTCAATCGTTATATGCTTTGCTCCTGCATCAATTGAATTTTCTATAACTTCCTTGATAACAGAGGCAGGTTTTTCAATAACCTCTCCTGCTGCTATCAATTCATATACTGATTTGTCAAGAACTGATATTGCCGGCATTTCTGTTTCCTTTCTTTATGTTTTTACTCTCTCATTACTCTTTGAAGTTCTGCAAGCATTTCTCTGCATTCGCTGTCTGACATTTCATCTATATTTGTTTTTGTCAGCATTGAAATGGTATTTTCTCTTTCCATATCTGCAAAACTTATTTGGTCTGTATCTTTTTTCTTTGAAGATAAGTCTTCAT
This sequence comes from Oscillospiraceae bacterium, assembly GCA_022769365.1. Classification (GTDB taxonomy): domain Bacteria; phylum Bacillota; class Clostridia; order Oscillospirales; family Ruminococcaceae; genus Ruminococcus_C. The sequence goes on from JALEJO010000066.1 coordinate 15,856, forward strand.
TTTCATACTTTTCAAGAAGTTCATTTGCTCGCTTTATAACCTTTTTTGGTATTCCTGCAAGTTTTGCAACTTCTATACCATAACTTTTGTCAGCTCCGCCAGGAACAATTTTTCTCAAAAATTTAATTGTATCTCCTGCTTTTTTAACGGCTATACTTAAATTTCTTACTCCGTCAAGTCTGCCTTCAAGTTCGATAAGTTCGTGATAATGTGTTGCGAAAAGTGTTTTACAACCAAGGTTTTTGCTCTGACTTATATATTCTGCAACTGCTTCTGCTATACTCAATCCGTCTGATGTTGAAGTTCCTCTGCCTACTTCATCAAGTATTACAAGGCTGTCTTTCGTTGCATATTTTAAAATATCTGCAACTTCCTGCATTTCAACCATAAATGTACTTTGTCCTGCTGCAAGGTCATCTGACGCACCAACTCTTGTAAATATTCTGTCGCATACAGATATTTTTGCATAATCGGCAGGCACAAAACATCCCATCTGCGCCATAAGAACAATAAGTGCAACCTGTCGCATATATGTTGACTTACCTGCCATATTAGGTCCTGTAATTATAAGAAGTCTGTTCTGTGTATTGTCGGCATATGTATCATTTGGAACAAATAATTCTTCTGTCATCATATTTTCAACAACAGGATGTCTGCCGTTTTTAATATGAAGTATTCCGTCTGCGGCAATGTCAGGCTTTGTATAGTTATTTTGTATTGAAACTTCCGCAAAAGATGCAAGTACATCTGTCTGTGCAATTGCTTCGGCTGTCTGCTGAATTGGTTTAACTCTTGCTGCAAGAAATTCTCTTAATGAATTGAATATATCTTCTTCAAGTATGAGTGCTTTTTCCTTTGCACCAAGTATTTTATTTTCAGTTATTTTAAGTTCTTCGGTTATAAATCTTTCACTGTTTGCAAGTGTCTGTTTTCTTATGTAATCTTCAGGAATAAGTGAATAATATGACCTTGTTACTTCAAGATAATAGCCAAATACTCTGTTATAGCCTATTTTCAGGTTTTTTATTCCTGTTTTTTCACGTTCACGCTCTTCAATCTCCTTTATGAAATCGTTGCCATTATTCATTATATTGCGAAGTTCATCAAGGTCTTTGTTGAAGCCGTCACGAATTATTCCGCCGTCTTTTGTACTGACAGGCGGTTCATCGACAATTGCACGTTCAAGAAGTTCCGTTATTTCTTTTAAATCTGAAATCTGACTGCAAAGCGTTTTCAAAAGTCTTGAAGATTCAAGCTGCGACATCTTTTCTTTAAGTTCAGGTAATTGTTTTGCGGTTAAGCAAAGTGACTTTAAATCCCTTGGATTAGCTGTTTTATACATTACCCTCGTCATAAGTCTTTCAAGGTCGTATACGTCACCTAAAATATCTCTTATTTCCTGCAAAGCAAGACTGTTTTCAGATAAAACTTCTACTGCATCAAGCCTTGCAAGTATCCTTGCAGGACTTATAAGTGGCTGTTCAATGTAGGTTTTAAGAAGTCTTTTACCCATTGATGTACAGGTTTTATCAAGTACCCAGAGAAGTGAACCTCTCTTTTCTTTTGTTCTTAAAGTCTGAGTAAGCTCAAGATTTCTTCTTGCGTGATAATCAAGTGTCATATAAATTTCGCTGCTGCCGAAATTTATTTCTGTAAATCTTCCTACAAGCTGTTTTTGCGTTTCTTCAATATAGCTGAACATTCCGCATATTGAATAAACTGAAATATCATTTTCATCAACATCTATATCAGACCAGTTTGAAGCTGAAAACTGTTTCAAAACAGTTTCTTTTTTTATTTCAGGATTGAAATTTTCATCTTCAAGAAGTGAAACTGATGCTGTTGTCTGAACTTTTATATAATTTGCAGCATTTTTCAAATTGAAAAATGCATTGTTTGTTATTATTTCAGCAGGTGTAAATCTTGCAAGCGTATTTATAACATTTTCTTCTATGTTTTTACCCTCGGCTTTTTCAACAGTAACTGCACCCGTTGAAATGTCTGCAAAACACATTGAACAGCCGTCATCATTTTTATAACAACAACAAAGCCAGTTATTTGCCGACTCATCAAGCATACTGCTTTCAAGTAAAGTTCCGGGTGTTATTATTCTTATAACACCTCTTTCAACAAGTCCTGTACATTTTGCAGGGTCTTCAAGCTGCTCACATATTGCAACTTTGTAGCCAAGTTCAATAAGCTTTTTGGTATACGTTTCAGCGGCGTGATACGGTATTCCGCACATTGCCGCTCTGTCTTCAAGTCCGCAATCTCTGCCTGTTAAAGTGAGTTCCAATGCTCTTGAAACAGTTACCGCATCATCAAAAAACATTTCGTAAAAGTCGCCAAGTCTGTAAAACAATATGCAGTCGGGATACTGCTTTTTTGTTTCAAGATATCGTCGCATCATAGGAGAAACTTTTTCAAGATTTACTCCCTGTGCTGTGTTTATACTCATTATTAATGACAACCTCCGCCACATGATGCACAGTCGCCTGAACAAGCATTTTTAGGCTGGCAGGTATCTGCATCTTCTCCTGCTGCACACTGGCTTAAAACGCTCTGTATGCCGTTCATAAGTGCATCCATTTCACTCTTTGCTGCGTTATAGTCAAGCATACTTTGTGAGGACGTAACTTTGTTATAAAGCTCATTCACTTCTTTTTCAAGGTCTTTCAGCTTTTCTGAATCCTTGTCTTTCTGATATGCATATTCATATGCCATTTTTTTAAGATTAAATTCTTTTATAAGATTCTGAAGTTCTTCATCTTCATTTGTATGGTCAAGTGCAGCGTGATAATTTTTATATCTTTCATCTGCCTGTATTGCTTTTCCAAGTTCTCTTGATAATTCTAAAATATCCATTTTTAAATTCCTTTCGTTTTCTTTGAAATTTTTCTCGTTTATTCAACAACTTCTCCCTTGACTGCCCAATTGGCGGAAGAAGTAATTTTAACATTAACAAATTTACCTGTCATTTCTTCATTGCCTTCAAATTCAACAATTATTCCCTCGTGATTTTTTCCATTCATCAAAGGAAGTCCTTTTTTTGAAACACCGTCAACAAGCACTTTATAAGTTTTTCCTATAAATCTTTTATAGCTTTCTGATGTTATTTCTCTTTGAATTTCAAGCATTTTCTGCATTCGTTTTGATTTTTCCGCATCTGAAATTTTATCATCTATTAAAGCGGCTTTCGTTCCGCTTCTTTTTGAATATATAAATGAAAAAATATTATCATATTTTACTTTTTCAATAAGCGATAATGTTTCTTCAAACTGCTTTTCTGATTCGTTTGGAAATCCTACTATTATATCAGTTGTAATTGAAAAATCAGGTGCATCTTTTCTTAAATAATCGACTATTTCAAGATATTCTTCTCTTGAATAATGTCTGTTCATATTTTTCAAAATTTCACTGCTTCCGCTTTGCACAGGCAAATGAAAATGCGGTTCTATTTTGTTATTGGCTTTAACTATGTCAATAAGTTCCTTTGAGGCATCTTTCGGGTGTGATGATAAAAATCTTATCCAGAAATCGCCCTCAATATCATTTATCATTTGCAAAAGTTCTGCAAATGTAATTTTATTTTCAAGGTCCTTCCCATATGAATTGACATTCTGTCCGAGAAGAAAAATTTCTTTATAGCCGTTTTTAACAAGTTCTGTTATTTCAGATATAACCGATTCAGGTGTTCTGCTTCTTTCTCTGCCTCTTGTATATGGCACTATGCAATATGTGCAGAAATTGTTGCAACCATACATTATCGGAATAAAAGCTCTGAATTTACTTTGTCTTTCAGGTGATATTTCTTCTGCATCGGGCAAATATTCATTTACCGCCGCAACATATTTTTTTCTGTGTCCGCTGTATAATTCATCAAGCATCTGAGGAAGTTTTGAAATTGAACCTGTTCCAAAAACCAAATCAACATATGGATATGATTTTTTTATTTTTTCAACTGTAACTTCTTCATTTGCCATACATCCGCAAAGTCCTATTTTTAAAGAACTGTTTTTTTCTTTGTATTTTTTCAGTTCTCCAAGAAATCCATAAACTCTGTTTTCAGCCGACTCACGCACCGCACAGGTACACAAAAGAATAAGGTCGGCATTTTCGTCCGAATCAGCTTTTTCAAAACCTTTGCTTAATAATATTCCCTCTATTTTTTCAGCATCAGCAAAATTAAGCTGACAGCCGAATTTATGTATATAAAATTTTTCAGGCAAAAATAAAACACTCCTCTGTTTTGATTAGATACTCTTTTTTATTATAACAGAATTACTCATATAATGCAAGTTTATTTACAAATATTTTCAATTCCATAAAATTTAGGCAACACTGCATAAAATTTGTGCAGTGTTATTTTAATATAAAAAGACAGACAGCTTTCGCCGTCTGCCTTTAAATTAATGACTCTCAATATATTTATTAAAATCTTCTTCCGCCATAGGCTTTCCATAAAAATATCCCTGTATTTCATCGCATTCTATCTGTTTTAAAAACTCGCTCTGGGACTTTGTTTCGACACCTTCGCATATGACCTTCATTTTAAGACGTTTTGCCATTGAAACAATACATTCAATAACAATCATATCATTATCTGTGAGTTTTTCATTTCTCAAAAATACTTTATCAAGTTTCAATATGTCAATAGGCAGGCTATTCATAACATTAAGAGAAGAATATCCCGAACCAAAATCATCCATTGAAACAAACACCCCTATTTTCTTGCAAAAATCAAGGAATTTTTTTGCGTTTGCCATATTATTCATATAGATATTTTCGGTCAGTTCAAACTCTACATATTCAGGCGGTATTTTGTAATCATCAAAAAGTTTCAGAATATATTTTACTATATCATCATTTTCAAGATGAATCCTTGAAACATTCATTGATATAGGTACAACTTTTTTACCTTCATCAAGACGTTTTCTTATGTATGAAAAAACTTCCTTGTAAACATAATAATCAAGTTCTATTATATTTCCGTTTTTTTCAAAAAGTGGTATAAATTCATCAGGATAAATGAAACCTCCACCATCTTTTTGCCATCTTATAAGTGCTTCGCCACCTGCGGCTTTTTCATTTCTGCAAGATATTTTCGGCTGATAGTAAACAATAAGATTTTTATTTTTTATTGCATCTGTAAACTTGCTGTTTAATTCTTCCTGTCTTCTTATGGAATCCATCATTTTTTCATTATAAAAACAGATTGAATTATTTTCGTTGTACTTTGAATTTTTTCTTGCAAGATTTGCTTTTGTATACGCATCATCAACAGTAAATTTACTATCTGAAACAATATATATTCCTGTGCTGAATCTGATTTTTACACCATTAAAACTTTCACCTATGACTTTTGAAATAGTTCTATTTATATTTTCAACAATTTTTAAAATTGATTCCTTTTCATCGCAATTTTTTTCAAGTTTTATTGTGTAAACAAAATTATCAGAATGAACTCTTGTCACCATTTCAGTATATTCATTCTCAATTATTTTTTCTGCTGTTTTATGAAGTACCGCATTTCCTCTATTATAGCCAAATGTATCATTCAGATATTTAAATTGTGCAATATCAAAACAAACAAAAACATACTCCTCATTATCACCTTTTTCAAGCATATCTTTGCTTGTTATTTTTGCAAATTCTTCATATTTCGGTGTGCCTGAAATAAAGTCTATTTTGTCTCCCTTGCTTTCAATATAATCAAAAGCACCCATACCATACATATATTGCATAAGTACTTTCAGAATTGTTTCTATCAAAAACAATTCATTATTTTCATATTTTTCCTCATTTTCAAAATTGAAAAATTCAAATGCACCTATAAAATAATCGTGGTAGAAAATTGGAAAAAGCAAAAACGATTTAAAATCAAATCCATAATTTTTTTCTACACCGCTTTTTTTTATTTCATCATTATTATGATAAACATATCTTTTGCAGTTTTTAACAATAGAGCGAAATGTTTCTTTTGAAAGATTTATATTCTGATTTTCTTTTTTCTTTTTTTCTGTGCTGTATGTTACAGAAAAAGAATAATCAAATCCGTTTCTTTTTAGAACTCTTGCATAAGAAAATCCGAACATTTTTTCAATTTCATCAAGTGTAATCCTTACTATTTTTTCAATATCATATTCTGCATTACTTGCAAGTTCAGCTACTTTTTCTATTAAATCATAACCCTGCTGACTTATAGTTGAATTAATTGCCATAATGTCCTCCTTACACAAATTCACTTTACTATTATACAATAAATAAGCTTATTTGTCAATATTTAATGTGATTTTTGCCATATATTTTTATAAAAATAACCCGACTGAAAAGTCGGGTTATAATCATAATTTTTACTGTACATCTTCCCATGTTGCATTACTATTTGCAAGTTTTATAGCATAATATTTAAGCACAAGAACAGCATCTTTTGAATCAATTGTGCTACCTGATACACCGTGATCCTTTGAACCACCATCTACATCTGCAAGATAATATGCAAAATTCTCAAATGCAGGGTCTTCAGCGTATAATGTTGCCTGACCGCCTGAAACAAGTGCTGATGCATAATATTTGAGTATTGTAACAGCATCTTTCGAATCAACTTTTCCGTCGAGATTTGCATCACCTTTTAGTCCAATGTAAATATCTGTTGTAAGTATATCTTCATCTTCATCAACAGGATTATATCCGCTATATGTTAAAGGAAGCGATATTACTGTATAACAGTTATCAGGGCCTTCTATAAAAGAACCTTTTATTTTACAATATATTTTTCCAATGCCTTTGGTAATATCTATATTCTGTTTCTGACCATTAGTTATAACGTCTGCTTTTATAGATTTTATAACATCTTCTGTTGTTACTATATCATCTGAATCCGAATAATAATAAAGCTTTTTATTTATATCCGCATCAGTTACTTTAACACCATCTACAATATGTATAGTAGCTTTTGTTGAAGAAATTGTTCCATCTGAAAGTGAATGTACAACATTTTTTCCATTAACAGAAGTTGTAAAAGTTGTTTCATTTGGATCAAGTGAAATTGTATAGTCGCCTTTTGCCATTCCAGCAATATTTAATTCACAAAATAAAATTCCCTCTTTTTCATCAGACATTGTAACAGATGAAGTATCACCCGACCAAGTCACAGTATC
>JALEJO010000044.1 GCA_022769365.1 Oscillospiraceae bacterium
CCTTGACAAATTCCCGAAAATACTTTATAATATAGAAAAAACGGAGGTACAAAAAATGAAAAAAAAGATTTTATCAGTTATTTTGTCAGTGGCAATGGCGGCGGTTTCAATGGGTTCAATCGGTGCTACAGCATCGGCTGAGAGCGGCGGAGTTCTTGTTATAGGCGACAGCGTGGCAAAGGGCACATATACCGAAACAGTTTCTAAATCACTCGGAAAAAGCCTGACAGACGAATCAAGCGAATCCTATACAACAGCCGACATTCTTTCACTTGTTGAAACAGATAAGCTGAAAACCGAAATATCACAGAATGACGTTATAATAATTGCGGCAGGAAGCAACGATATTATCAATCCTGTTATGGAAGTTGTTGGAAAACTCGGATATAAAACACTTGCGGAAGCATCTGAAAAAATAACTTCTTCCCCTGAAGTTAAACAGCTTTATTCTAAACTTGCAATGGATTCCTTAACAATCAGCGATAACATCGAAGAAATTTACGAAAGCGTTCAGAAAACAAATCCGACTGCAAAAATAGTTGTTCAGAATTTATATAATCCGCTTTCTGTTGATGTCAGCAAAATGACACTTCCTTTATCTATGGCAAATACCAATTTACAGGCTGATGTTTTAAGCAATATTAATGACACTATTTCAAAATTAAAAGGTGCATATGTATCTGATTTATCAACACTTTTTGCAAATCATGCCGATTTATACACAAATTGTGATAATCTTGATGCATCATTAAATGCAAAAGGTGAAATTGCGGCGGCGACTGAAATTTTATCAGTTCTTGGATTTGACGGAAAAAGCGAAAACATACAGGATAATTTTTCATCTTTGACGAAAGATGAAAAAAAGGATTTGATTCAGAAAAATCCTGACGAAGTGAAAAAAATTGAAAAACATCTCCCGGCAGGTATAGGCGACGTAACAGCCGATGGTTCGGTTGATTCAAAAGATGCTGTAAAAATTCTTGTTTACTATGCAAATACCCTTGCAGGCGTTCCAGACAGCATAAATATGTCAATTGCAGACCTCAATTTTGATGAAAAATGTGATGCTTCAGATGCTGTTCTTGTTCTTAGATTTTACGCCGAAAAGCTTGTTGACAGCAATATTACGATGGTTGATTTTTTAAATAAAAATATTAAGTAAACAAAAATCCCTGCACAAATTTAAATGTGCAGGGATTTTTTATTTTAGTCAAGATCATCTGTACCGCTTTTTGCGAACATTCTTAAAACTTCAAGTTTAAGTCCACGATTTTCGGGCTGCATAAGTTCAGGGTCTTTTGCAACAAGTTCTGCGGCGGCTTCTCTTGTCTGTTTAAATAAGTCTATATCTCTTGTTAAATCGGCTATTTTCAGAGGCGGTAAACCGTGCTGACGGTTTCCAAAGAAGTCGCCCGCTCCACGCTGTGCAAGGTCCTCTTCGGCTATTTTAAAGCCGTCTGTTGTACTGCTTAAAGTCTTTAAACGTCGTTTACCGTCCTCTGTGACTTTGTTGGCAACCAGTATGCAATAACTTTTTGCTTTTCCTCTTCCGACACGTCCTCTAAGCTGATGAAGCTGTGACATACCGAATTTTTCCGCATCTTCTATTATCATAACAGTTGCATTCGGGACATCAACCCCGACTTCGACAACAGTTGTACTAACAAGAACATCAACTTCGCCGTTTTTGTATCTTGTCATAATATCATCTTTCGATTTTGCCGCCATTCGTCCGTGAAGTGCTTCTATTCTCATATCAGGAAAAATATTTTTCAGCATATCAGTATATTCCATAACCGACTTTTTATCGCTTGCAACTTCTCCCTCTTCTATAAGCGGACAAATTATATAAGCCTGATGACCTGCATCTATTTCTTTTTTCATAAAGCTGAATGCTCTGTTTCTCAGTTTTCCCGTTACGGCAAATGTTTCAACAGGCTGTCTGCCTGAAGGAAGTTCTCTTATTACAGAAAGTTCAAGTTCTCCGTACATCATAAGTGCTAAAGTTCGTGGAATAGGTGTTGCAGACATAACAAGTTTATGCGGACTTTCGCCTTTTTCTGATAAAGCATTTCGCTGTTCAACACCGAATCTGTGCTGTTCATCTGTTATTACAAGCCCAAGATTTTTATACACAACTTTTTTCTGCATAACAGCATTTGTTCCAACTATAACATCAGCTTCGCCGTTTGCCGCCTTTTCCATTGCCTCTCTTTTTTCTTTTGCAGGCATTGAACTTACAAGCAAAACTGTTTCAACTCCAAAATCAGAAAGAAAATTTTTAAGAGTTGCAAAATGCTGACGTGCAAGTATTTCAGTCGGTGCCATCAATGCACTTTGCATATCATTTTTAAACGCCATATAGCAAGCTGCTGCCGCAACAACCGTCTTACCGCTTCCAACGTCGCCTTGCAAAAGTCTGTTCATAGGATATTTTCCGCACATATCCTTTTTTATGTCTTCAATCGCTTGTTCCTGTCCTGTTGTCATTTTAAAAGGTAGCGATTTTTTAAATATTTCTATATCTGTATCTTGTGCTATATGTTTTGATGCAGCTTTTCTTTTTCTTTTTTTCAGCATAAGCATTCCAAGCTGAAGCTGCATCATTTCATCGAAAGCAAGCCTTTTTTGAGCTGTTTCTATCTGTTTTAAATCTTTTGGAAAGTGAATCTGTTTTATTGCTTCCTGCAATCCGCAAAGATTATATTTTTCAAGTATTGCCGGCGGCATCCAATCAAAATGACAATCCTGCATAAGTTTTATCGCTTCACGCATATTATTTCTGACCTGATTTATATTAAGTCCTGCCGCAAGCGGATATTGGGGAAGTATTTTATCTTCGCTGTCGCCTGTTAAAACTTTCGGTGAAACTATTTCTGCGTGTGTTCCTCTGTATGTAACCTTACCTGCAAGAAAATATACCATTCCTGTTTTAAGTGCATTAAATCCATATACATTGTTATATATAACAAGCTGCATAACACCCGATGAGTCAGAAACCTGTGCCTTATAAACAACAAAATTTTTTCTTATAAACTGCGGTGAATATTTATGGTCAACACGAACGCACAAAACATTCAATTTTTCTGCCTCTGCATCTGCAATTTTAACTGTTTTTGTAAAGTCAACATAGCTTCTCGGATAATGAAAAAGTAAATCATAAGGCGATGTTATGCCGAGTTTTTCGTAGGCTTTTGCCCTTGTTTCGCCAACCTGCTTCATATTTTCAATTGAACCAAAAAGGCTTACCATATCTGCCTCCTGATAACTTCTATTTTCTCATACTTTTCGACTTGCTCAACACAACTGCAACTATCACGACTGCTATTATTGAAATAAGTGTCGGGAACCACGTCTGTGGTATAGGCAAATCACTTGTATTCATTCCGTAAAAACTGTATATAATAGTCGGGACAGCCAAAATTATTGTCATAACAGTCAATCGCCACATTACTCTGTTCATATTATTATTGATAACAGAGGAGAAAGCTTCCATTGTGCTTGTTAAAATGCTTGAATAAATTGTTGACATCTCTATCGCCTGTTTGTTTTCTATAAGCACATCTTCAAGTAAGTCCTGATCATCTTCATAAAGCTTTATAACTCTTCCACGAAGAATTTTATTAAGCGATGTTTCATTTGATTTTAAAGATGTTGATAAGTATACAAGTGATTTTTGAAGTTCAAGAAGCTGAATAATTTCCTGATTTTTCGTTGCTTCATGAAGATGCTGTTCGATTGAATTTGAGGCTTTATCTATCTGACGAAGATAAAGAAGATATATGGCACTTGCACGAAGCATAAGCTGCAAAACAAATTTTGTTCTGTGTGCAGTTGTAACACCTCTTATCCTGCCTTTAAGCAGGTCATCTATAACAGTATTTTTACGAAGTGTAATTGTGAAAATCATACTGTCTTTTATTATAATTGCAAGAGGTGTTGTGTAATAAACAACAGTATCATCTTCACGAAGTTCTGATTCAGGTGTATCAACTATTATAAGTGTCTGGTCGTCTTCTCGTTCAACTCGTGATGTTTCTTCGTCATCAAGAGAGGATTTGATAAAGTCTGTGTCAAGTCCGTATTGGTCTATAAGCGTTTTTATTTCCTGCGACGAGGGTTCCGTCACGGCAATCCAGCATCCTGCATCTGCGTAATCGACTTTTTCAAGTCTGTTTACTTCACTTGTCTTGTATATATTTATCATATGTACGTCACCCTTTCGCGTAATTATTACTCCTAATATTATAACAGATTCACTCGCATTTTTCAACTAAAAAAAATAAATTGATTGTTATTTTTTATTTTGGATTTTGTTTTGTGTTATAAGGGGATGATTTTTATATTTTTATACAGTCTTAAAAAACAGTATTTTGAAAAAAAATATCCTCCTTACTGGCGGTCCAGAAAAGAAGGATATATGAGAGATTAGGTTTTTTATTATATTATTTCTTCGCCAAAAAATCAGCATATCTTTTGCAAATGTCATCTGTTTCGCCGAATGCCATCATTTTTCCGTGGTCGAGCCATAGAACTTTGGTAGACATTCTTTGTATCTGACTTAAAGAATGGGAAACGAGCAGGGTTGTTGCACCGCCGTTTATAATTTCGAGCATTTTCTTTTCGCTTTTTTGTCTGAAAGCACCATCACCAACTGAAAGAACTTCGTCAAGGATAAGTACTTCAGGTTTTACAAGGCAGGCGATTGAAAAAGCAAGTCTTGATTTCATACCAGATGAAAGTTGCCTGAAAAGGCGGTTCTCGTACTCTGTAAGCTCTGCAAATTCAAGTATCTGTTTATATGTGTCAATCATATATTGCTTAGTATAACCAAGCATAGCCCCTCTGAGGAACGTATTCTCTTTAACAGTAAGGTCACCATCAAAACCCGAAGCAAGTTCAAGGAGAGAAGCAATATTTCCCTCAACGTGTACACTTCCTTCAGTAGGCTGCATAATTCCCGAAAGAACTTTCAGCAAGGTGGATTTTCCTGCACCATTTGTGCCTACAATTCCAAGAAGTTCGCCTTTTTCAAGTTTAAAAGAAACATTCTTAACCGCTTCAAACATAGACGCTTTGTAAGTACCTTTTATTTTGTTTATTATAACATCTTTAAGACCAAGTGTTGCAAAGTCGCCTGTTTTATAGGCAACTGTAACGTTTTCAACATCAATAGCAGACATAATAATTTCCTTTCAGCATATTAAAGATAATATAAAAATTTGTAGTTGTATTTGTGATAGAAAAGACATCCCACAGCAAGCATAACTACAGCGTAGAAAAGGCATAAAATATGTGTCGGGAGTCCCGGAATTGTGCCGCCTATAATTATTTCTCTGAAATATGTTATATAAACATAAAGCGGATTCAGATAAAACATCATTTGTACTTTTTCAGGATAAACATCTGTTGTGTAGAATATAGCTGAAAGATACATAACAATAAGTGTAAATATATCATAAAGATACTGAACATCTTTAAAGATAACGAACAAAGCAGAAAGGATAAATCCAACACCTATGTTGAAAAGTATCAGACACAAAATAGGATAAATCAGCATTAAAAATTTAAATGTTATTGCTATATGGTCGAACAGAACAAATAAAAACAGAATTATAAGCGTAAGACCGAAATTTATAAGTGACGATACATTTTTTGAAAACAGAAACATATATTTCGGCAAATTTATTTTAGAAATAATGTTTGCATTCTGCATAAGTGAATACATTCCGCCATAAGTTGAATCTTTAAAGAAAGAATAAACTATATTTCCGCAGAAAAGGTAAATTGTGTAGTGAGGAGTATTTCTTCCGAAAAACTGAGTAAATACAATACTCATAACAAGAAGCATCATAAGAGGCGATATAAGACTCCACACCATACCCAAAACAGTACGTTTATACTTTTTCTTAAAATCTCTTTTAACGAGTTCCTGAAACAGAAAACTATGTTTTTTCAGCTTGTGTATCTGATTTTTTATAACATTAACCATTTCTTCTCCTTAAATAATCAGCTTATAACAGCAGGTATTCTTCTTATAACTTCCTTGACAAGTTCGCCGTTTACGCCTTCTTCTTCCATTTCTTCTGTTTTTGGTTTTCTTATTCTGAAATAGAATATCATTGCACAATTTTCAAGTCTTGTTTTAGGTGATCGTACAGGAAGCATAATATGATTATCGCCTTTTGTTACCTTTGTTTCAGGTGAACTTATAACAGCCAGTTCCCTTGAATTAAAGAAGTGATAACCAATATAAAGTTCATTATCTCCGACAGCATCGAAAATATCATCTGTTATTGTAATTGGAACACGTGTCCAGCAATCACAGGCAAACTGAATAAATTTTGGAAGATGAAGAGAAAGTTTTTTTGTTTTTTCATCTTTATAAGCTATAAGTGAAGGAAAACCTCCGCCTATATTGTTGTATGTGCGGCAATAGCTGTCAAAAACTGCTCTTTCATTAAATTGCTGTTTAACAGCCTGATTGAAAATCTTAACTTTTGCTCTGCTTTCAGCAGGTGTATTTTCATTAAGTGTTGTTGAAAATCCGTCAAATATTTTTCCTTTTTCGTAAAGGTCTTGATAGAAGTTTTCAAAAAGATAATTGTCAGGCTGAATGTATAAATTCCAGTCGGATAAATTACCCGGCCATCCTAAAGTTACATAAGGTTTTGAAACGAACTTGTCAGGGTGATTTTTAATTCCGTAATTGAAATAAACACACCATTCTTCGTAACCCATATTTTCCATACCTTTATGAGTTTCAACCATTTCATTAAAGATATTTTTATCTATAACCTGCGGCTGATGAGATGAATATTGACGTGTCGGGTAACCGTTTGACATAAGAAATTCTTTTGTTCTGAAAGCACCCTCATCAAAACTTGTATAATGCCCATATGAACCCTGCCATTTTTTCATATCATAGAAATAATATCCGACATATCTTCCGTTTTCAATGAAAACATCTTCAGTTATAGGGCAGAGAGGTCTGTAATCGTCATCAGACATAATGAAAACATCATCAAGACAATCAAGACGCATCATAAGACATCTTAAAAGGAAATTTCTTGCAACGTGGTCTTTCGGAAGAGGTCTGCCGTTTAAAAGCTGATCATCTGTTCTGAAAGTAAGTTTCAAATTGCCTTTGTAGTTTTCCTTGAAAGGTTCAACATTCCAATCAGGACAGCATACAATAAGTTCTTCAATGAACGGCATATATTTTTCAACATAAGGCAGCGAACGCATAATATCTTCGTGTCTTGCAGTTAAAACAACCATCTGTTTTATTTTTGCTTTAACAGTACCAAATCTTTGTGATTCGTTGATTAAAATACCGTAAACATCATCAGCAGCTTCGTCCCAGGTATATGGAACAAAGTTTTTGAGATTTGCTTTTTTCTTTTCGTATTCTTTTGGATTTTTAAGGGATTTATTTATAAAGTCGGCAAAAGCTTTAGGGTCAGTATTGTCGATATAATCGGCAAAATCTTTTCCGACTTCACGCAAAACACCTATGTCAGATGCAACAACAGGAGTTCCTTTTTCAAAACTTTCAATAATCGGAAGACCGAAACCTTCATTGAATGTAGGAAATGCAAGATAATAGGCATTTTTATAAAGTTCATTTATAGCCGCATCATTTGCATTTGTAATCAAGAAAAGACGCTTTTCATAAAGCGGATGATTTCTTACTTCTTCCACAAAATCTTTTATATTCCAGCCTATTCTTCCAGCAAAAACAACATTTGCTTCAAGACCATTGTCGAGTGCATCAAGTACAAGTTTATGGTTTTTTCTCGGTTCAATTGTACCGACCATAAGAATATATTTTCCTGCATTTATTATTTCAGAAACATCAGGATTAGGAATAAGGTGTTTAAATTCATCATCAGGAACTTTTTCGCCATCATCATTCAAATGCCATGTTATTTCAATATTTTCTGTTTCTTTATTTTTAAAATCTGAACCAAGCGGCATAACTTCACAAGGCGGATATTTTTCTCCTATTTTTTCGCAAAGCTGTTTTATCTGTTCAACAGTTGCATTTGTATTTGTTATGATCTTATCGCAGTATTTTAAAATAGCACCAAAATATGTTGTGAAACGCATAACGGTGTCTTTCTGACTGAACTGAGGGTGCGTAAGTGGAATAATATCATAAACCATTGTTATAATTTTAATACCGCAGTTTTTCAAAATAGGATAAAGATAACTTCTCGTAAGGCGTGATGACCAAACAGCATCAATATCAAAGAAAATACTTCCTGCATCAAGGTCGTCAAAATTTAAATATCTTGAAGTCATACAAGCGTTTTTAGTGCCTGTTTTATCGTTATAAAAACTATAAAAAGCGTCACTGTCAACAATATTCCAGCAATGTTTTGACTGTAAATAACTTAAAAGTATAACATCAATATCATCTTTTTTAATGAGTCTTGTAACAACCTTTATAACAACTCGCTGAATACCTGTTGTGAAGTTTATTGCAAGAAGGTTTGAAAGGTCTATATAAATTTTCGGTTTATTATTCATGATTCAATACCTCTCATCTTTCTTACGGCATCTTTTACGGGTTCAGGCATTTTTTGATATGTTTTCCTTGCAACCTGAAGGAAAACACTTGACTGTTTAACAACGTTTTCAAGTACGTTTTCATCTGATATAACATTATCCAGATATATTTTTCCTGTTGCTGTAGCTTCTTCGGAACTTATAAGTCTGCTTATAACAAGTTTTCTGAATTCTTTTTCAGGTAAAGAAGCTCTTTTCTCCCATGATTCCAGTGCTTTCTGGTCAATCGGTCTGTTTAAAAGCTTTATAAAAGCGATTTTTAAAAAAGCAATGTTTGATGAGGCTTTCATTTTATAAAGCTCGGAAACATTCACTTCAAGCGGATTATTTCTTGAATATACATCAAAAATTTCAAAATCTTCTATATGGTCACCGCATTTTTCTTTTGCAGCATCATATAGTTTTTTGTAAATATCATTCATTTAAGGTTTGATTCTCCCGATAATTTATTTTGCTCTCTTTAAAATTTTCCCTTATTTTCCATAATACTAAAGTATACCATAAATGGGCATATATGTCAAGTTACAATGTTGTAAGAAAATATGATTTAAACATGCAAAGTAAGTAAAGTATTACTATAAAAAAGTTCTTTCAACCTTGTTTTTACTTTTTCTGTTATTCGATTTCTTGACTTTATTTGTCGAATTATGATATAATGTTAAATGTTATCGGTTCCTACGATAAGTGGGAGGTGATTTAATTGTTTATTATGATTCTTGTTAACGTTCTGGTAAACGTTCTTGCGAATGTGATTTCATATTTCATTTGCAAGTTACTTGACAAATCAGACCGATAACTGTCAAGTAAAACAGAAAAAACGCACACAGTGGCAGCTGTGTGCGTTTATTTTTTAATGATAAAATGTTTATTATGACTCACTACGCTATTATTATATCACTAATTTTCTAAAATATCAATCGATTTTTTGAAATTTGTGCAATTTGCATAAATCAAAATTATTCTTGACTTTATTTGTCGAATTATGATATAATGTTAGATGTTATCGGTTCTTCCCGATAGGGAGGAGGTGAGAAAAGGTGATTTCTACTATCTTAATCAGTATTATTTCAACTGTAATTGCAAATGTTGTATCACACTTCATATGCAAAATGCTTGACAGATAAAACCGATAACAGTCAAACAAAAACCGCACGTAGCTGGAACTGCGTGCGGTTTATTTTTTGTGATAAAAGTGATCACTACTATCTCTACGTTATTATTATATCACGTAATTTTCCAAATATCAATCGATTTTTTGAAATTTGTGCAAGTTGTACAAATCAAAATTATTCTTGACTTTATTTGTCAAATTATGATATAATGTTAAATGTTATCGGTTCCTACGATAAGTGGGAGGTGATTAAAGTTGTCTAACATTTTCCTAAACATAATTGTTGGCGTTGTAATTAACGTCCTTGCAGATGTTATATCATATTTCAGCTGTAAGTTACTTGACAAACTCGACCGATAACTGTCAGGTAAAACAAAATAACGGTATGCAGTCCCACCTGCATACCGTTTTTGTTTAAATGACAAGTCGCCTAAACATTTTCCTTTTCAATGTTATTATATCACGAATTTTCTGAAATATCAATCGATTTTTTAAAATTTGTGCAAGTTGTACAAATCAAAATTATTCTTGACTTTATTTGTCGAATTATGATATAATGTTAGATGTTATCGGTTCTTCCCGATAGGGAGGAGGTGAGAAAAATGCTAATCACTATCCTGACAAACATAACTACTACTGTTTTGGCGAATGTAATATCATATTTCATTTGCAAAGCTCTTGACAAATAAGCCGATAACTGTCAAGAAAAACCGCACACAGCTGGCACTGTGTGCGGTTTGTTTTTTTGATGATACTAAATGCTCATCACTATCCTCTATGCCTTTATTATATCACTTATTTTCCCAAATATCAATCGATTTTTTGAAATTTGTGCAAGTTGTACAAATCAAAATTATTCTTGACTTTACTTATCGGATTATGATATAATGTTAGATGTTATCGGTTCTTCCCGATAGGGAGGAGGTGATTTTCATTGAATTTATCATTTATATTTACTATTCTTGCAAATGTAATTTCTTATTTCATATGCAAGGTGCTTGAAGATTTTCTTAACCGATAACACTCAGGCATTACATAGTAAACGGAAAAATAGCACACAGCGGCAACTGTGTGCTATTTGTTTTTTAGTGATTCCTTGAATCTATCATTTTTACATTATTTATTATATCACGAATTTTCTGAAATATCAATTGATTTTTTGAAATTTGTGCAAGTTGCATAAATCAAAAATCAAATGCATTCCATAGTTTCGACAAACTCCTTGATAAAATCCGCTGGCTGCTGCTTTTTTTCAAGTGTTATGCCGATATAATGCCTTGCTTTCGTATTAAACATAATTCTTCCACGATATTTAACAGATAAAGCGGAAATTTGCTGTGGTTTTATATTTTTTGTATAGACAATAATTTTATCATCTTTTTGATTTATCTCTTCAATTCCAACCGATGCCGCTCTGTTTCTCATCTGTGAAATAATAATAAGCCCCTGAACACTCTTAGGCGGTTCTCCAAAACGGTCTATAAGTTCATCTATAAGTTCTGAACTTTCCTCATCTGTGCTTACAGCTGCAATTTTTCTGTAAATGTCAAGTCGCTGAGGCAGACTTTCAATATAATTTTCTGGTATATGTGCATCAATCTGCAAATCGATAAGACATTCAGAACTTTTCTGAATTGGTTCGCCTTTTTCCTCTGCAATTGCCTCTTCAAGCATTTTCATATACATTTCATAGCCGACCTGTTCCATATGTCCGTGTTGTTGTCCGCCTAAAATGCTTCCTGCACCTCTTATTTCAAGGTCACGCATTGCAATATGAAAACCGCTTCCGAACTGTGTAAACTCTCTCATTGCTTTAAGTCGCTTTGTGGCAACGTCCGAAACAACTTTATTTCTTTGATATGTGAAATATGCATATGCACGTCTACTTGAACGTCCTACTCTTCCTCTTAGCTGATAAAGCTGCGATAAGCCGAAACAATCGGCATTTTCTATTATAAGAGTGTTTACATTTGGAACGTCAATACCTGTTTCAATAATAGTTGTGCAAACAAGTATATCAATTTCGTGTTCAACAACTCTCTGCCATACGTCCGACATTTGCTTTTCGTCCATTTGTCCATGTGCAACGGCAATACTTGCATCAGGGAAAAGTTTTTGAAGTTTGCCTGCTGTCAGGTCGATTGTTTCAACTCTGTTGTGTATAAAATAAACCTGTCCGTCACGTTTCAGTTCTCTGCTTATCGCCTGCATTATAACAGGTTCGCTGTATTCAAGAATATATGTCTGGACAGGGTGTCTGTCCTGCGGTGCTTCTGCAAGAACCGACATATCACGCAGTCCGCTCATTGCCATATTTAAAGTTCTTGGAATAGGTGTTGCGGAAAGAGTCAAAACGTCTATTCCCTTGAAAAGTGTTTTGAATTTTTCTTTGTGTGCAACTCCGAAACGTTGTTCTTCATCTATAATTGCAAGTCCTAAATCGTGAAAAACAACATCTTTCTGAATTATTCTGTGCGTTCCTATTATTAAATCGATTGAACCCTTTTTCAGTTCAGAAATTATTTCACGTTGTTGTTTTGCTGTTCTGTATCTTGAAAGAAGTTCGACTTTTACGGAAAACGGTTCAAAACGTCTTACTGCTGTCTGGTAATGCTGCCATGCAAGAACAGTTGTAGGTGCAAGTATCGCACATTGTTTTCCGCTCATAATACATTTCATAGCGGCACGAAGTGCAACTTCCGTTTTGCCAAACCCAACATCTCCGCATAAAAGCCTGTCCATAGGCTTTTCGCTTTCCATATCAGCCTTTATTTCTTCTATACTTGTAAGCTGGTCATCTGTTTCAATATATGGGAAACGTTTTTCAAATTCAATCTGCATTTCATCATCAGGATAGAAAGCAAAACCTTTTGTCTTTTCACGTTCAGCGTAAAGTTTCGTAAGTTCTTTTGCCATATCTTTAACGGCTTTTCTTGTGCTGTTTCTCGCTTTTTGCCATTCAGTTGAAGAAAGTTTATTGAGTTTTACTTTTCCCTCGTCTGATGTTCCTATATACTTTGAAACAAGGTCCATTTGTGTAACAGGAACATAAAGATTTTCTTTTCCCGAATATTCAATTGTTATATAATCTTTTACTATTCCGTCAAGTTCAAGGCTTCTTATTCCTATAAATCTTCCAACACCATACATTGCATGAACAACAAGGTCGCCTTTTTGTATATCTGCGATTGATAAAATTTCTTTACCTGCCTTGTGTTTTCTTTTTCGTTTTCTTGAAACAAGCGATTTTGCCTGCGTGATGAGTGCTGTTTTATTTTCAGGATATTCAAAACCTCCACTGAAACTTCCGTCATGTAAATAAACAGTTGAATTTTCAAGTTTATCCGTTTCAGATAAAAGGCGGCATTTTATATTGCTGTTTTCAAGGTCTTGTTTTATGATAGGCAGTGTTTTTTCACTTCCTGCGGCAAGATAAACTCTGTATCCCTGCGACATATAACCTTCAAGGTCCTCGCAAAGCTGACGCATTTCACCACTCCAAGATGAACTTTGAAAACATTCAGCTGAAAGCAACTGTTTATATCTTATTTTAGAAGAACCCTGAACAAAACTTGAACAGTAAATCTCATTTGATTTTGATAAATCAGCCTGAACTTTCTGAAAAGGTATGAAAAATTCTTCTATACCTTTAAAAAGAGTTCCATTTTCAAGCATTTGTCGGCAGTCTTCCATATAACCTGTTTCTGCACCGTCCGCAAACTTTGATATTTCATTAAAATCATACCAGAAAACATTTTTAAATCCATAATCTGCAATTGAATATTTTTTGTCGTAAACAAAGTCATAATATTTATCTGCATAAGGAAAAATGCTATTTTCTATATGTTCAATATCAGAGGCAGCGGTATTTCTTATCATTTCAGCAATTTTTCCCCTTGCTGCAACTGAAACTTTTCTTATTTTTTCAACAAGTTCATTTGAATCATATAAAACTTCTCTTGCAGGCGGTATGCTGATTGAATCAACCTGTTCTTCTCTTCGCTGAGTTTCAGTGTTTAAAACTGAAATACTGTCTATTTCATCGCCCCAGAATTCTATTCTGAAAGGTTTTTCCTGTGCAACCGGAAAAATATCAAGCAAGTCACCTCTTGATGAAAACTGTGAAACACCCTCTGTTGTATCTGAAAGCTGATAACCGGCTTCTGTCAGTTTTTTTCTAAGCTGTGGAATATCATAACTTTCACCCGATTTTAAAATAATAGTATTATCTTTAAGAACTTTTTCAGGAATAACAGGCTGCATAAGTGACTCAGCACTGCATATTACTATATTTATTATTCCGTTTGAAAAATCTGAAAGTGCCGATATTCTTTCGTGAACATATTCAAAAGATGCACCGTCAACCGCTGTCAGAACCCATTCCTTTGATGGAAAAACTTTGCATATTCTGCCGTCCGACATTGCATTTATATCATTGCATAATCTTTTTGCCTCGCTGTCAGAACCTGTAACAATAAGTGTTGGTTCGTTTCTGTCTGAAAAAGCAGCTATCATCTGTGCAAGATGTATCATAGAAAAGCCTGAAACAAGAAGCGGTGATATTTTTTTATCAACCGCATCTGTAAGACTTTTATATATTGATAATTCTTTAAATGTATCTTTGAAAAATTGAATCATATATTTTCTCCTGTTTTGTTCGCTATATTTGCTATAAATGTATAAAGCACTAAAAGCCTGATGCCGTCCTGCGACATCAGGTTAGTTTTCTATAAATTCCGACAATTATCTGACTGCATAGAGGTTTGTTTCCCATGCAGGAATATAAAGCTGATGCCTTATATAACATTTATAATCAGGGTTCAGCTTTTTAATAAGAAGAGGAAGTTCAAAAATATCTTCGTTTCTGTGGTAAAGAGATACCATAAGTTTAGGTGAATATTTTTTTATAGTATGTGCACTTCCCCATATTGCTTCTCTTTCACAGCCTTCAACGTCCATTTTGATTATAGTTGCCTGATCGCCGTCAAGCATTCCATCAACTGAACGTGCTTCAGCAAGCTGTCCATTTGTTCCGACAGATGACTGTCTGCCAGCTTTTGTTGAAAACGGTATTTGTGTTTCACATGACCAGGCAACAGAATTATATGCATAAACGTGGAGGAGATTTTCTGTATTTCTGCAAAGTTTTTTGAAATTTTTTCTGTCAGGTTCCATTGCATATATTGATATATATTTTCCTCTTGTAACAGTTAAAAATTCTTCTATCGTATCACCGTTGTATGCACCAAGGTCAACATAAACTTCATTTAAATTCGGTCTTATAATTTCTTTGTAGATGTCAACTTTAGGTGTTGTAACTTCATCGAGATACTTTATATTTCCGCTTATTTTAAAGTTTATAATGTTCGCATAGACTTTTCTTGAAAAATCATCAGCCAGCATATCATAAACAGCCTGTAATTCGCTTTCGTGTTCAACGCAGTAGTCATAAGTAAAAAGACCGCTTCCCACAACAGGAACATCAGGCACATAAAGAGTATGTTTAGATGCTATATCGTGTATTTTATCAACAAGTTCTCTGTATCCTGCCGCAAAAGCAAGGATAACAACAAAATCTTCATATTCTTCTTCAACTTCTGAAAGACGTTTTACTTTGAAACCTTCAAAATAATGTCCTCTTACAAAATCATCACTTGCAAAAATTCCGGAAACTTTAATGCCCCTTGCAGAAAAAACATTCATTATTTTCTGTGCACCGTCACCCATACCATATATAAATATAGGTCTTGTTTCTTTTTCAAGCTTTTCCCAGCACGTAACTGTTTCTTTAATGAAAGACAGCAAAATATAGTTCCTCCTTTTTCACACCATTTTAATAATCCATATTGTCATCAGGGTGCATATGCGGATGATTTTCACCATACATATCTCTTCCTCTGATTGAATATCTGTCCCTTTGCTCAACAATACATTCAGAAAGAATTTTTGAAACTTTTCTCGGGAATTTTATGTTCTGAAGAACTTTTTCAGGAGTATCAACATCTTTACTTAAAATGATTATTGAACCAAGTCCAAAAATTCTCTGACCGAGTGACATTTTCATGGATTTATCTGTTATTTTATATATATCGAGTTCATCTTCCTTTATACTAAGGAAGCCTGTTCTTGTTATTACTTTTGTTTCTGTGATAAAATATCTTGTAAAAGACAAAGGAAGTCCGAAAATCGTTCTTTTTTTGTCCGTCCATAAATAATCTATTTCTTTTGACATATAAATTTTCCTTTCATATGCTACAATAATTCACTTTATATTTTACCACAAAATAATATTTGTGTCAATCTTTTTTTTACAATCAAGAATTTTATTTGAATGAGGAATTAGGAATGATGAGTGAGAAATTAAGGTGTCGGCATTCGGCGACTTATTTATAACCCCTCCACCGCCTTTGGCGGTCCCCCTCCCCTTTCAGGGCATACGCATTCACTTAAGCAGAAATAGAGAAAGAAACGAGAGAAGGAACTCTTTTTCTTTTAGAATTTTTGCAAAAATCGGAAATACCGGCAAGATTAGAAACGCTCAAGGAAAATCCTAAGGATGAATCCACAAAAGAAGCAAAAACACAAAATAAAACAGATTATTCTTTCCATAATGAAAATTTAGCATTATGGTTATCAGTTTTTTTCTTCAGTGGGGGAAAAACGACCCTTTTTTGCCAGAGTTTCGCATATTATTGCAATTAAAAGTTTACCATAAAACCATGCTTTGACGGATTGTTCTTTTCTTGCAGTGAATTCTCTTC
>JALEJO010000120.1 GCA_022769365.1 Oscillospiraceae bacterium
CCTGAAAGGGGAGGGAGACCGCCTTTAGGCGGTGGAGGGGTTAATATTGTAATTGAATTTATATATTAATAATTAGATTTTTAAATCTCCTCTTTTAAAAGGGGAGATTTTTTTAACTTGCTTTATTACAAAATCAGTACATAAACTACAATTTTATTTCAATCACAATGTGTATTTTTCACAAAAGATTACATTTTGTAATTTTTTTCAGAAAAGCTATTGCAAAAGGTTACAAAATATGATATAATAGTTACACAACTTGCAGAAGAAGAACAAAATTGCAAGAATTTAACGTTATACAGGGGACATATAGAGATGTTAAAAAAAATAAAGTATCTGGCGACAGCCGCTGCGTTCAGCGTGTGTGTTGCTTCGGTGCTGTCTTTTAGTGTCACAGCAGATGCCGCAGAGACTTCAGGAACGGCTATGCTTATAGGTTCAATGGGTGACTATGCTCAATGGGGTGCAACGGCTGATGCTACATATCCGCCTCTCAGCGGTTCTCAGATAGCAACAGTTACATCAGATGGTCAGTATACTGTCAGCTTTTCCGTTGCAAGCGGTTCAGCGGCTGCTTCAAAGATTGATTTTCTTTGTTTACAGCTTTCAGACATATCATCTGCAAATTATCCGAACCTTGCGTTGACTGTTGACTCTGTTTCAATAGATGGCAATGTGATAGATTATAAGACATCACCTGAAAATGTTAACTTATCCTATAATGTTGCAGGAAGCACAAATTCAAGAATTTTCTTTACTGTAACAAATGGTTGGGGTGCAAAAGAAACAGAAGATATTCCTTCAGCAACAACTGTCAGTGACAACATAACTGTTACATTTACAGTATCAGGAACGGCAGGAGGACCTGTTGCAGTACCTACACAGGAAACATCATCTGCAACACCTGAACAGGGAACAACAAATCCATCTGAACAAACAACTACTACAACAGCAGTTGGAAACGGAAATGGAAACGGTTCTCAGCAGCAGGGAGTAATAACAACAACTGCAACATCTGTTGACAACAGTACAACAGGTGATAAGGGAGTTGCCGGAATAATTGCGGCAGGAGTTCTTGCAGCGTGTGTTGCAGCAGCATCTTGCATAAAACGCAGATAATTAAAGCTTTTTACTCCACAATTTTTTATTTTGTTTTCTTTATATAACCAAAAAGGACCGTGTATGCGGTCCTTTTGCTGTTTTGATTGCAAATATTGCAAAAAAACGCAGGCTCAAAACCTGCGTTTAACTCTAACTTTAATTAAGCTTACTTATTAGCTTCAATGTACTTGGCTATGTCACCGACTGTCTTGATTCCTTCAAGCTTTTCGTCAGGGATTTCAACGTCAAATTCTTCTTCTATAGCCATCATAAGGTCTACGATGTCGAGTGAGTCAGCACCGAGGTCTTCCTGGATATTTGAGTCTTCTGTGATTGAATCAACATCTACGTCGAGCTGATCTGCGATTAAGTCTTTGAGTTTTTCTAACATTTTCTGTTACTCCTTAAATTAAATATATATTGTAAAACCGTTTCATTCCCTATTCCTGGAACATACCGATTTTCCTAAACTTATTATAGCGGAAATCAAGCAAAACGTCAATATCTTTTTGCAAATTTTTCGTTACATTATCTAACAAAAATTCTTTGATATTTTCCGACATTTTGTACAAATCGTTATGAGCTGCACCGTTTGGTTCTTCAATAACTGCATCAGCAACTCCGAAATTATAAAGGTCGTGTGCTGTTATTTTAAGGACATTGCAAGCTTCCTGTTCTCTTGATGCATCCTTCCAGAGAATACTTGCAGCACCTCTTGGAGAAATAACCGAATATAAGGCATTTTCAAGCATACCAAGGGCATCACATACTCCGAGTGCCAACGCACCGCCGCTACCGCCTTCACCAAGCACAACAGATATTATAGGTGTTCTTAAAGTCATAAATTCAGCAAGATTTTTTGCAATTGCTTCACCTTGCCCTCTTTCTTCTGCTTCAACTCCGCAGAATGCACCAGGTGTATCAATAAGGCATATAACAGGTCTGTGGAATTTTTCCGCCTGTCTTGCAAGTCTTAAAGCTTTTCTGTAGCCTTCAGGATGAGGCATGGAAAAGTTTGTTTTTTTGTTTTCTTCAAGGTCGTGACCCTTTATCTGTGCGATAACAGTAACAGGTATACCGTCAAGTCTTGCAACTCCTCCGAGTATTGCCTGATCATCGCCGTAAAGTCTGTCACCGTGCATTTCATAGAAATCTGTGAAAATATTTTCTATATAATCTTTTGCTGTCGGACGGTTTTTATTTCGGATAAGAAGCATTCTGTCCCATGCTGTAAGTTCTTTTGTTTCCATTATGCTTCCTCCTTTTCATAACCGTGAAGTTTAAGAAGATGCGATAAAACGCTTCGCATTTTGTTACGCTTTACTATCATATCGATAAAGCCTTTTTCAAGCATAAATTCTGCAAGCTGGAAATCATCAGGAAGATGCTGTTTTATTGTGCCTTCGATAACTCTTCTGCCTGCAAATCCGATAAGTATTTTAGGTTCTGCGATTATAATGTCGCCAAGTGAAGCAAATGAAGCTGTAACACCGCCTGTTGTCGGGTCAGTCAGAACAGTTATATATAAAAGACCTGCCTCACTGTGCTTTGCAACCGCTCCGGATGTCTTTGCCATCTGCATAAGGGAAATTATACCCTCCTGCATTCTTGCACCGCCAGAAGCCGTAAAAGCGACCACAGGGAGCTTTTTTTCAATTGCATTTTCAAATGCACGTGTTATTTTTTCGCCGACAACACTTCCCATTGATGCCATCATAAAATTGGAATCCATTGCAATTATAACGCATCTTGAGCCTTTTATTGTACATTCACCCGTTACAACAGCATCTTTAAGACCTGTTTTTGTCTGCATTTCAGTTTCCTTAACAGCATATCCGGGAAAATTAAGCGGGTCAACACTCGACATATTAGTATCATATTCAACAAAACTTTCCTTATCGCAGGTAAGTTTCAGTCTTTCTCTTGCTGTTAGTCTGCCGTGATAATCACAAAACGGGCAGACCTTATTAGCATTTCTGTACATTTCAAACGGTATCTGTTTCTGACATCTCGGACATTTGAAAACATCTTCTTTTTTCTTCGGATGTTTTTTATCCTGTTCATTTTCAGAATCATCGTTGAATCTTTTTGTAACTACTTTAAATAAATCTTCAAGCATTTTTATTCCTACCTCGTTTTATCAAGAGATAAAATCACTTTTTCTTTCGTTCTTCCATATATTTGTTGAGGAAACCATTATTATAATCGCCCTCATCAAAGTTTTTATTTTTGATAAGTTCAAGCTGGAAATCAATATTTGTATCTACACCGTCAACTATAAATTCAGAAAGAGCAAGTTTCATTTTTCTTATTGCTTCCTGTCTTGTAGGAGCATGGACAATGAGTTTTGCAATCATTGAATCATAATAAGGCGGTATTGTGTAGCCCTGATATATCGCACTGTCTATTCTTATTCCAGGACCGCCAGGAAGATGAAGTGCAGAAATTGTTCCCGGTGAAGGTCTGAAATCAAGTTCAGGGTTTTCAGCGTTTATTCTGCATTCTATTGCGTGACCTGTGAGATTAATATCTTTCTGCTTAAAAGGAAGTTTAAGTCCTGCCGCAACATGAAGCTGAAGCTGTACAAGGTCAAGACCTGTTACAAATTCTGTTACAGGGTGTTCAACCTGAATACGTGTGTTCATTTCCATAAAATAGAAGTTTCTGTCTTTGTCAACAAGAAATTCTATTGTTCCTGCATTCTGATAACCGCAGGCTTTAGCCGCTTTAACAGCTGCTGTCTGCATTTTATCACGCAGTTTTGGTGTCATAATCGGGCTTGGACTTTCTTCAATTACTTTCTGATTTCTTCTTTGCATTGAACAGTCACGTTCGCCGAGTGCAACAACATTTCCAAAATTATCAGCAATTATCTGTATTTCAACGTGGTGTGGGTCAACAATGAATTTTTCCATATAAACAGTATCGTCGCCAAAGAAGTTTTTTGCTTCCTGTTGTGCGAGAGCCATCTGTTCTTCAAGTTCTTCATCGCTGTCAACACGTCTTATACCTCTTCCGCCGCCGCCTGCTGAGGCTTTTATCAAAAGAGGATAACCTATTCTTTTCGCTTCTTCCTTAGCCTGTGCAAGGTCTTTAACAGCACCTTCACTGCCCGGAATAACAGGAACGCCTGCTTTTTTCATTGTTTCCTTAGCCTGTGCTTTGTCGCCAAGCATTCTTATGCATTCAGGTGACGGACCTATCCAAATTATGCCGTTTTCAATGCATTTTTCAGCAAAATCAGCATTTTCCGAAAGGAAACCAAAACCAGGGTGAATAGCACCTGCACCTTTTATTATACAAGCTGTTATAATTGCATCTGCATTTAAATAGCTGTCTTTTGTTGCAGGAGGACCTATGCAGACTGATTCATCTGAAATTATTGTGTGGAGTGCGTTATTGTCTGCTGTTGAGTGTACAGTAACAGGTGAAACACCGAATTCTCTGCACGCTCTTATTATACGTACCGCAATTTCTCCACGGTTTGCTATCAAAACTTTTTCAAACATTTCAAAAACTCCGCCTTACTGCTGAACTGCAAATTTAATTTCACATTCAACCGCCTTTTTGCCGTCAACAGTTGCAATTGCCTTGCCAACGCCAACAGGTCCTTTTATTTTTATTATTTCACATTCAAGTGTTAAAACGTCGCCAGGGACAACCTGTCTTCTGAATTTTGCTTTGTCTATACCTGCAAAAAGTGCGATTTTTCCCTTGAAAGATGGTTCTGAAAGAATTGCAACTGCACCTGTCTGTGCAAGCATTTCAACCATAAGAACACCAGGAGTTACAGGCTGCTGTGGAAAATGACCTTTAAACCAAAAATCATCTTCCTTTATGTATTTTCTTGCAACACATCTTTTTCCTGATTCCATTTCAAGAACTTCATCTATGAGAAGAAACGGATCTCTGTGCGGTATTATTTCTTTTATCTGTTCTTTATTGAGTAAAACTTCAGACATTTAATTTCTCCTATCTAAAATCCTGTTATTCAACAATCATAAGTGGCTGGTCGTATTCAACTGCATCACCGTTTGAAACGAGTATTTCCTTTACTGTTCCGTCAATATCAGCCTTTACTTCGTTCATTATCTTCATAGCTTCGATTATGCAGATAACATCGCCTTTTTTGATTTCTGTTCCGACTTTCACAAACGGTTCAGCTGACGGATCAGCTGATGAGTAGAATGTTCCGACAATAGGTGACTTGATTTCTCTGCCTGAAACTTTTGGAGTTTCAGCGGCAGGAGCAGCCTTTTCTTCAATAGGCTGAGATTTTATTTCAGCAGGTGCTGCTGCCTGCACAGCGGCAGGAGCGGCAACGACCTGTTCTTTTTTTCCTTTTATAACGAGTGAATCGCCATTTGCGGATTTTACTTCTATTTCACCAAGATTTTTATCACTTACAAGCTGTGCAAGTTCTTTTATTTCATCGTATGAAAACATATTTATATGCCTTTCTTTAATCAGTTACTTTTTTAAGACAGATAGCAGCGTTATGTCCGCCGAAACCAAGGTTATTTGAAACAGCTGCTCTTACTTCCTGTTCAACAGGGCCATCTGTACAATAGTTAAGGTCACAGTCGTCAGCAGGGTCTTCGTTGTTGATGTCAGGAGTTTCATATCCGATTGTCTGGTGGATATATCCGTTCTTGATTGAAAGTGCTGTAACAATGGCTTCCATACCGCCTGCCGCACCAAGAAGGTGACCTGTCATAGATTTTGTTGAGTTTATCTTAACATTCTTTGCAGCATCGCCGAGAGCAAGTTTAATTGCTCTTGTTTCGTATTTGTCGTTAAGACCTGTTGATGTGCCGTGTGCGTTGATATAATCAACATCTTCAGGTTTAAGACCTGCTTCCTTGATAGCGTTGCTTATTGCTCTTGCGTCAGCTTCACATTCAGGAGAAGGTGAAGTGATATGATAAGCGTCACCGGTTGCACCGTAACCTGCAATTTCAGCGTAAATTTTCGCACCACGAGCTTTTGCGTGTTCATATTCTTCAAGAATAAGAATGCCTGCACCTTCGCCAAGAACGAAACCGTTTCTGTTCTTATCGAAAGGTTTTGAAGCGTTCATAGGGTCTTCTGCTGTTGTGAGGGCATGCATAGTTGCGAATCCGCCAAGAACGAATTTTGTAACGGCACTTTCAGTACCGCCGCATATTGCAGCTTTAAGATAGCCGTCTTTAATCTTTCTGAAAGCTTCACCTACTGCGTGAGTACCTGATGAACAAGCTGAAGTTGTACAATAGTTATCGCCTCTTACGCCGAATTTTATTGCAACGTCACCTGCTGCCATATTTGCAATCATCATAGGGACAAAGAAAGGTGAAATTTTTGAAGCACCTCTGTCGAGCATTCTCTGATACTGTTTTTCAATAAATTCAATACCGCCTATGCCGACACCGATAAGGCAGCCTGTATCATACGGATCCATAGATGAAAAATCAATTCCGCTGTCTTTAACTGCTTCACTTGCAGCTGATATTGCATACTGTGTGAAAAGCTGCATATTGCGGAGTTCTTTTTTATCCATAAGACCGCATTCCAAAGGGTCATAATCCTTTACAAGTCCTGCAACGTGTATATTTATATCTGATGCGTCAAAGCTTTCAATTTTTGAAATGCCGCATTTACCTGCTTTAATATTTGACCAGAAATCAGCAACGTTGTTTCCAAGTGGATTAACTGTTCCAAGTCC
>JALEJO010000122.1 GCA_022769365.1 Oscillospiraceae bacterium
CCTCCTGCCGCACTGCTTATACCGCCTGTAAAAATACCAAGCAAGCCGTTTTCATCAACTGCATCACGCACACCGTCTGCAAGAAGATGACCAAAACCTGTTAGCGGAACTGATGCACCTGCACCAGCAAATTCAACAAAGGGTTCATAAAGTCCGAGTGCTGACATTACAACACCTGCAACAACGTAACCTGTTAGTATTCTTGCAGGTGTTAATTTTGTGTAGTCAATTAAAATCTGACCGATAAGGCAAAGCAATCCGCCCGATATAAAAGCTTTTATCCAGTCCATAAACATAAAAAATCACCTCTCAATCTGCACAAGATGGCTTATTCCTGGGATAGTCTGTCCCTGATTTACTGAAAGCGGTGACATCAAAGCACCCGTTGCCGCAAATAAAATTTTTTTATACTTCCCCGACACTATATTTTTTAGAAAATATCCGCATAAAACAGAGGCACTGCACCCGCAACCGCTTCCGCCTGAATGTGTATCTTGGGTATCTTTATCAAAAATAAGTTTTCCACAATCCATATGAACAGATGATATATCTATATTTTGTCTTTGAAGCAGGTCATAAAGCAATTCACTTCCCACATATCCCAGATCGCCCGTTATTATCGCATCAAAATCATTCGGCTGAGATTTCGTTGTTAAAAGAAAATGAGATATTGTATCAGCGGCGGCAGGTGCCATAGCTGCACCCATATTGCTTAAATCTGTTACTCCCAAATCGCATATTTTACCCACACAACAACCCGTTATTTTTGGAGTGTCAGATTTTTCAGATGAAAGAATGGCAGAACCCGAAGCCGTACAAGTCCATTGTGCAGACATAGTTCTTTGTCCGCCATATGAAAGCGGATAACGAAATTGTTTTTCTGCCGTTCCGAAATGTGATGATGTAACAACAGCCGTATTTTTCACCATTGGAGAATTTAAAACAAGGGAAGATAAAAGAAGTCCCTCCGCCATATTTGAACAAGCACCATAAAGTCCGATATATCCTGTTCCCGTATCACGCATTGCATATGCTGAACCAATACATTGATTATTTAAATCACCTGCAAAAACTGCTGTTAAATTCTCGGCCTTAAGACCCGATTTTTCAAGTGCAAGTGAAAAAGTATTTCCCTGCATTCTGCTTTCAGCTTTTTCCCATGAATCCTCTCCAAAATGACTATCTTCTTCAATACAGTCAAAGTATTCACCTAAAGGGCCTTCCCCTTCTTTTTTTCCTGCAATCGAAGCATACGATTTTATATATACAGGATTTTCAAGAAAAAAAGCCCTGTTTGAACTTCTATTCATTTTACAGTATATTTTCCTTTCTATTTTCATTTTTCATAAAATATTATTTATCGCAAATCAGATTTTATACTCACCAAAAAAAATATTTTTCATAATATA
This sequence comes from Oscillospiraceae bacterium, assembly GCA_022769365.1. Classification (GTDB taxonomy): domain Bacteria; phylum Bacillota; class Clostridia; order Oscillospirales; family Ruminococcaceae; genus Ruminococcus_C. The sequence continues at coordinate 1,410 of JALEJO010000122.1, forward strand.
ATACTGAAAAAACTGTATAAAAATTTTTCAGATGGGAATAATCAGAACATAAAACAAAATTAAAAACAGGAGTGAAAATATTATGTCAGTCAGACGTGGTGAAATTTATTATGCAGATTTAAGCCCTGTTGTGGGTTCAGAACAAGGTGGAATAAGACCTGTACTTATAGTTCAAAATAATACCGGAAACAAATACAGTCCTACAGTCATTGCCGCAGCCATAACAAGCAGACAAGGAAAAGCAAATCTTCCAACACATATAGAACTTCATGGGTGTGGCTTGTCAAAAGACAGTGTTGTTTTGCTTGAACAAATCAGAACTCTGGATAAAAAAAGACTTCGTGACAGAATGGGAGAAGTTGATGAAGGTGCTATGTCTGCTGTCAACAATGCTCTTTCAATAAGTTTTGGTCTGAATTAAGAAAATATTTATGAATTTATTATTAATAATATCATTGAAATAACCTTAAAGATAGTTTTAATTGTCTTCCGTTCACTTGAAAATATTAATTTAATTATCTTGACTTATAGATAAAATATTTATGAAAAAGACGTTGTATTCAAATCAGTCAATTTCATAGTGCTTTATGTATAATATAGCTCAAAACAAGACTTTTATTTTAGGCATTATATATCTTGATTTTTCTGATGAATTATGTTATAATTAAAATAAATTGAGATACAATTCGACAGATTTTTATTAGACTTTCCGAAATAAAAAACAAATAGGAAGTTTATGAAAAAATAATTAATTTATTTTAAAAGTATGATATAATAATGGTATCGAATATATTTTTGCATATTAAAACAAAAGATGGTTTAATGAGAAGGGAATGGTTTTGAATGAAAAAGCTACTTAAAAAATTGATTTCTGTTTCACTTGCAGCGATGATGTCCGTGATGGCAGTACCTATTACACAGGATACTATTGCTTTTGCGATTTCAAACACTTTAAGAACGAAATTGAATGTAGAAAACGTAACAATTGGTCCAAATGATGCAGGCAGTGAAATTCAGATTCCTATAAAAATAGAAAATTTGTCAGCTGCGGGTGATAATCCCAACTTAAAAAATTGTACTCTTGAACTTCAATATGATGATGAACTTTCTTTCCACAACAAAGAAAAGGGTATGATGAGATTTACTGATTTTTACAATGATAAATCATCTCATATACTTGAAATAGAGGCGAGTGCTGATACTACAATAAATGAAGATGGTGTCCTCTTCACACTTAGTTTTATGCTTCCTGAAAGTCTTGAAAACAGCTCAGGATATGATATTACAATAAACAATTGTGAACTTACAAACGAAGATGGCGATGAAATCAGTTCAAGTAATTCGGATGGATATATTGAATATAAAGAAAGTAAAGAAACCAAGGAAACTTTTTATCAGGAAAATCCGATTGAAATAGCTGTTGAATCAGCTGAAATTCCGGCAATGGCAGGAGAAGAAATATCTGTTCCTGTAACAATTTCAAATAATGTCGGCATAGCCGGATCTATGTTTTCGTTTGAATACGACAGCAGACTTAAATATCTTGATACAAGCTGGGATATAATAAAAGGTACAGATGTTGTAAGTGAAACGACTTCAGCAGATGGTATGAATGTTGTTACGATAACATCAGCTAATGCTTCAAATACTACTGAAGAAGGTATGCTTTTTTCATTAAATTTTGAAGTTCCAGAGGATGTTAAAGAAGGAGATATTTATCGTATAAATGTTGTAAAATGCTCTTTATATGATACTAATTCTCATGATTTAAAATTTGTAACAAAAAGTGCAAAACTTACAGCAAGAGATAATGAACTATTACCTGATCCTACTGAGTCTGTTGTAGAAACAACTGAGCCTGAAACAACAAATAATATAGTAACAAAGCCTGTTCCAAAGAAAGACGATCCTGATTCGCTTTCAGTGGCATCTGTTGTTGAGTACGACGATAATGCTGGTGGAAAAAAAGTTGATGTTCCTGTTTACATAGAAAACAATTCGGGATTTGCCTCAAATAGTCTTGTCTTCAAGTATGATACAAGATTGTCAATAACTGAAGCAGAAGTAAAACTTTCTTCTGATATTCAAGGCACTATTATGACATTTATTGATACAAATGCGGGTACAATAACAGTAATGACAGCCATTGATTCTAATGTAAAAAGAGATGGCAATGTATTTTGGTTAACATTTACTCTTCCTGATAATGCAAAAGTGGGAGATTTTTATCCAATTAAAATTGATTCTATTTCTGAATGGAAGCATATAAATGAAAAAGGTGAAGATGGATATGTAAGAGGTTCGGTAACATCCAGGGATTTAACAGTTAAAACTTATGATGGCGATATTTCTGTTGAGAAGAAACCTGTTGAAACAACTAAAACGACTACAAAACCTGCTGAAATAATATCAGAAACCACTACTACGACTGCTAAAAAAGCAATTGAAGAGGAGAGGCATACTGTTCCAATTCAGCCACTTACAGTAAACAGCAGAAATATAATATCTGTTTCTCCTGTATATATTTCTCCTAATGATGCAGGAAAACCTATAACAGTGCCTGTAAGCATATTTAATAATGATGGTTTTGCATCTGCGGGATTTCTTATTTCATATGATAGCAGGCTTACTGCTAATACCAGTGGTATAAAAATGTCAAGCTATGTTAGTGGATCAGTATCAAAATTTGCATTTGATGACATAAAATCTGTGTCAATTGCCATAGCCATGACAGAAAATATGAATGTTCCTGCCAAAATATGTGATATTACATTTACAGTTCCTGCAAATGCTGAACCTGGTGATAGATATGATATAGAAATAAAAAAAGTTTATTGTTGGGATCACCTTATTGAAAGTGACGAAATAGGTTACGAATCTGGATTTACAAAAATGAGAGAACTTCCAATATCTGTTAAAAGTGGTAGTATTATAGTAGAGGGAGATAAACAAACAGCAGCTGATAAGAATAGTGAAAGCAATAAAGATTATATGAAAGATCATGTGGATAACGCTGGTATAACAACTCCAGATACAGAAGATACTACTAAAAGATATCTTTTAGGAGATGCAAATCTTGATAATAAAGTAGATTCAAAGGATGCAATTGTTGTACTTCAATATTATGCCGAAGGAATTGCAGGCAATAGTCACAAGAAAAATTTAAAAGAGAATGCAGATGTGAATTTTGATGAGAAATATGATGCAAAAGATGCAACATTTATACTTCAATTCTATGCTGAAAGATTATCTGGTCTTATAAAGGGAGAGGATAAAGATGACCTTATGGTTCCGTTTATGAAGGATAAAGGCTATGAAAAGAAAGTGTAATTTTTTTCTATACAGGCATATAAAGGCAGGTTGTATGATCTGCCTTTATATTTTTAACTAAATTTAAAAGTCTAATAAAGTTTCACCTCAAAAAGATAGACGATAGAGAATTTTAAAATCGTCGTTGAAAATTCCTCGTTCCTAAAAAAATTAATTTTATGAAACTTGTATTTTTTCGCAAAATGTGGTATAATAACTTGATAATAATTTTGTGAAAGGATATTTACTTTGAAATTTTTTGTTATTGACGGCAATAGCCTTATGAACCGTGCATT